>NZ_JAMXYB010000019.1:0-50151 GCF_024129495.1 Acinetobacter sp. S4400-12
AAAAGAGCAATTGGACAATCACGTGGTGGACGAACAACAAAAATACATCTTGCAACCGACGCGAATGGATTACCGATTGATTTTAAAATCACTGGGGGTGACGTCCACGACAGTCAAGTTGCAAAACAACTGATTGATACTGTAGACGAGGCAACTTATCTTATTGCTGATAAGGGATATGATGCTGGGCAGATTAGAATATATGCCCAGAATAAGGATATGATTTCCATTATTCCAATGAGATCAAATAGTAAGAGGTCTAATAAGGAGTTTGATAAATATCTATATCAATTAAGACATTTAGTTGAAAATGCATTTGCGAGATTAAAACAGTTCCGTGGTATTGCTACCCGATTTGATAAGCTTGCACGAAATTATCAGTCTATGATCTACATTGCTTGCATGTTTATTTGGTGTAAAGCCAAATGAGGACACGCCCTAATATGAAGCAGCAAAAATTCTGGCGAAATAGAACTCTCACCTTGTAAATATAGAAGAAGTGTCAACCGGCCTTGATGTTTACTTCAAAATTTTTAGATGGCATCAACCTGACCATTGATTTTATGAATTGGATCAATCACCAGTGCTCTGGAATTGTAAACTTCGTCCATGCGCTAAGTCTGGTTTAATAAGTCCAGTAGCTCATCAGCAGCATTTAAATCATGAGTCTGTCCATCAGCCAGAAGAAATCCTGTTATGCTGCCTCAAATACCGGTAGGGGGATGAATTTCAGTGTGTAAGCCATTTTTAGTACGTATTACGCTTGCTCGTTTTTTCCAGCT
This sequence comes from Acinetobacter sp. S4400-12, assembly GCF_024129495.1. Taxonomy (NCBI): domain Bacteria; kingdom Pseudomonadati; phylum Pseudomonadota; class Gammaproteobacteria; order Moraxellales; family Moraxellaceae; genus Acinetobacter; species Acinetobacter sp. S4400-12. The sequence continues at coordinate 783 of NZ_JAMXYB010000019.1, forward strand.
CTGTGCTGATGAGTACGTACAGTCGTTGAGTTCAACGTGGCATATTCATTGTCACTATTTATATGACAACATTTCAAATATCCTCTGTCACAGGCCTGCTTTAGCCCCAACGGCTAAAGTGAGTATGCACGACTGACTCTAAAGCAAAACGTTCTGGCCAGTCTCACCACAGCCTAGCTGAGCGACCAGGGAGTGGAATGACCTCAAAAATAGGCAGTTGTCGTTTAAAAATAAATCAGAAAATTAAAGTTCAGCGATAAAAAAAGCATTTGCTTGCGCAAATGCTTTTTTTAAGTGACCTAAGCTGCTTATTGCAGCGGCAGGTGCTGAAGTTCATTAAGTTCTTTACGGCTATAGCCGCGAGAAGCGAGAACCTTTTTGATTCCGATAATAACATCTTCCTCAGTTGCTTTAGATAGTGCTTCAAGAAGCTGTTCATTTGTCTTGCAAGAGCAATCATTTTCAACACAAGCAATTTGATTCTTGTGATCATTCTGTTGTTCATCAGAAAACAACTTTTGCCAAAAACTCATAGAGCCTTCATACACAACCTAACATAGAATGAAATATAGCCAATATAATAAATAAAGCAAGCCAAGCTGTGCGATAAAAGCAGCAAACAGTCGTTTGAATTTCCGATAGACAAGCTGGTTCTCAACGATATTTCTTGATTGAGATCCCTTTTGACTCATGTAAGTACTTAATTTTTAAAATAAAAAATGGAGTCTCTGTAGACTCCATTTGTGTAACTAAAAAATAAATTGAAACAAAGTATTAGCGCTTTTCTAGCAGCACACCCGACTCGATATGATGGGTATAAGGAAACTGATCGAACAGGGCGAATTTGCTAATTTTATGGGTCTGGGTTAATTGTTTTAAATTGTCATGTAATGTGTCCGGATTACATGAAATATAGATAATTCGTTCAAAGTGCTGCAACAGTTTAAGCGTTTCATCATCTATACCAGCACGTGGCGGATCGACAAAAATGGTACTGAAGTCATAGCTTGAAATATCAATTTGGGCTTCCTGCAAGCGGCGGAAAGTACGATCACCCTTATAGGCCTGGGTAAACTCCTCAGCAGACAGGCGAGCCACCTGAATATTATCAATATGGTTCTGTTCGATATTCCATTCAGCGGCATACACAGAAGATTTGGCCAGTTCGGTGGCTAACACACGGCGGAATCTGGTGGAGAGTGGTAGGGTGAAATTGCCATTTCCACAATACAGTTCCAGTAAATCTTTATCAGATTGCTCTGCAGCCTCACATGCCCATTCCAGCATTTTTTGACAAACTTGCGCATTAGGCTGCGTAAAGCTGCTTTCAATCTGCTTATATTGATAACGGCGATCAAATACAGCCAGCTCTTCAATCACGAATTCGTCAGAGAGCACAAACTTTTGTCCACGGCTACGACCGATCAGTTTGATATTGAGTTTTTCAGCCAGTGCTTTTGCCGCAGGTTCCCAGCTTTCATCGAATTTGCGATGATAAATCAGAGACACCAGAACTTCGCCCTTTAAGGTCGCCAGAAAATGCACTTCAAACAGGCGTGTCCCCAGAATTGGATCTGCCTTAAATGCTTGGAGGAGCTGGGGCATTAACTCATTAATGCGCCGATCGACAATTGGGAACGTGTCAATACGGATGACTTTTTTATTATTATTTTCATCTCGTTCAAACATGGCATAAAACAGGTCATCTTCAGTATGCCAGATACGGAATTCAGCACGCATGCGATAGTATTGTTCTGGAGATTCAAATACTTCTAAAGCAGGTGGTTGATACTCGGCAAATTGCGTCCGAATACGTTCAACTTTGGCATCCAGTTGTTGCTGATAAGATGAGGTCATATGCACTAAAACATCGCAAATACTTGAAAGTCGAGATGGTAGCAAAAATTTGCTGATCTGCCTAAGATTATTCAGGCAAACACGGGGAAGGCTGTATAAAAAAGACCGAATCTTCTAAGGGGAGAAACTTGGCCATCAAGAGCAAAAGAAAGACTTGCTTAAAAGGGCTGATTAATCCGACATGGTCATCAGGCTGGTATTACCCGCGTGTCTACAGCTTCGCTGGACATGGCTAAGAAAATAAAAATAACATCTGGTCAGACCCCCCCAATGCAAATATATAGAAGGGTTGTAGTTGCAGCCAGCGATAACGCCGTGGTTCTGATATTTTGTATGCGCGCCTACTAACTCTATGTCCGGCGAGCAGCAACCAGTTCAACCATGCTCCAACAATCAAATCTACCGCAATCCAGACTGCGGATAAACCAGACAGATAAATTGTTCTGGCCGAAAGTGTGGTGACTAGACTGCCCAGATTCCCTCGGCTCAGAATATATTCAGCAAAACTGGAGCTTGCACGCTAGGCATATAAACTGATTGATCCTGGCAATTATCAGTATGAAAGTCATCAGGCTGAAACTTAGAGAAGTTATAGGCAAGCATCCTTAAAAAAAATAAAAGCAACATCTGGATGATTTGTGTACCAAAATCATGAGCCAGTGCCGCAAATAAAGTTGAGTGTTTATATTTAGTAACATTTTAGCGGCTTTTGTGTGTATTTATTGTAAATATTTTTGTTTTTGAAAATTTATTTTAAATGCTGAAAAGGCGCTTTCCAAGACTTATTTTGTCTATATTTTGGCTAATGACGGGTATTTTTAAGTGGTATGAAAAAGTTACTGGCTTTTAAGTTTTTTGTTACATAAAATTACAAAGTTAACAAGAAGCTTAAATTAGATATAATTTGTAGCAAATTTTGTTGAAAAAGCCTGCTTTATTCCAGGCCCAGCTACGCATAGTAAATCCGCACCGTAGGGGTGCATCATCGCCAAGAGTAATATTACATGGACAATATGCTTCAACTAGAATCTACCCGGATTGAACAGGATTTATTGGGGAAGAAACACATACCACAGCACAGTTATTATGGAATTCACACTTTACGTGCGCTTGAAAACTTTCAGATTTCAGGATTGGTAGTGGGCCAGGAGTCTCATTTTATTCGTGCTCTGGCACAGGTTAAAAAAGCTGCGGCCCAAAGTAACTTGCATTTTCAGAAAATTTCAAAACAGCAAAGTATTGCTATTCAGCAAGCTTGTGATGAACTGATTCAGCGGCCGCAAGACTGGAAGGCTTCATTTCCACTTGATCCTTATCAGGGCGGTGCGGGTACTTCCGTGAATATGAATGCCAATGAGGTTATTGCCAATCGGGCGCTGGAGCTGATGGGGCATGGTAAAGGAGAGTACCAGCTTCTTCATCCGAATGATCATGTGAATACTTCCCAGTCTACCAATGATGTCTATCCTACGGCTTTGCGTCTGGCCACATATACTCGAATAGATGAGCTCTTAACTGCGCTTAAATCCTTAACTGAGAGCCTATATAGCAAAGCGCTTGAATTTCAGCATGTGATCAAGATGGGGCGTACCCAGTTGCAGGATGCAGTGCCAATGACCATGGAGCAGGAATTCCGGGCTTTTGCAACTTTATTAAAGGAAGATTTTAAGCTGATTGAGCAACTGCGCCAGTTATTGCTTGAGGTGAATCTGGGAGCTACTGCAATTGGAACCGGTGTCAACACGCCTTCAGGTTATGCCAAGCATGTGATCGAAAATTTAGCGAAAATTACAGGCCTGCCTTTAAAACAAGCTGAAGATTATGTAGAAGCCACCAGCGACTGTGGGGCATTTATTATTCTGTCTAGCAGTTTAAAACGTCTGGCGGTGAAACTCTCTAAAATCTGTAATGACTTGCGTCTCTTAAGCTCTGGACCGCGTACAGGTCTGGCGGAAATCCGTTTACCAGAATTACAGGCGGGTTCATCTATTATGCCCGCCAAGGTCAATCCGGTTATTCCAGAAGTCGTTAACCAGATTGCCTTCCGTGTCATTGGGAATGACTTGACCATTACCATGGCAGCAGAAGCAGGCCAATTACAACTCAATGTCATGGAACCTGTGATCGCCATTTCTCTGAATGAATCAATTCAATTGCTCACTCAAGGGATGCAGACCTTACAGCAAAAATGTATTGAAGGCATTGAAGTTAATGAACAGAACTGTCTGGATGCTGTAATGCGCAGTATTGGAATTATCACTCTGCTTGATCCGTTATTGGGACATGCAGCCTGTGATGAAATCGGAAAACAGTGTATCCGTGAAAATAAAACTGTTCCACAAGTTGTATTGGAGCTGGGCCTGTTGACTGAACAGCAGCTGGATGAAATCTTCGCTTTTGAAAATCTGGTTTCAGAAGTACCCAATGAAGTGAGCCCACTAGAACAGGTGTCTTAAAAGTTCTAGGCTTTAATCAAAAAGTACTGATTTTAGCCATTTGCCTCAAATCCTCATGTGGGTTTGGGGCTTTTTCATCTAGACTATATACCGACCTTGAGATGAACTGGAATTGCTGCAAAACATGTTTGATAAAATCACTAAACTCTTTCAATCCAATAAATCTTCTCCAGCACAGCTTTATCTGGAAGAACAGAATATCCAATATGTAGAAGGTACAGGATATATCGTTGATGGAATTCAACTCAATCAGGAACTGGGAGCACGTCTGGAGTATTTATCCAATCGCCGCATGAAAAGTTTTGATGATCTGGCGCAACTTTATTCTAGCGCGATGATTATCAATGAAAAGATTGATCTGGAAATTGCGCATCAGCGCTTTAATCAGCCTCTGGCGAATACCGAAGAAAACCTGCTGCAATTTAAAACAATTGTCAAGAAATTGAATGACTATTATCGTCAGTTTTTACGCGACCAAAAATAGGCTAGCGACACATGAACTTCATACTCTATAGCGGAATGATCAGGACTGCATAAAAATAACGAAAGCGCACTGGATCATCGTGATAATATAAGCGCCATGTTGTTTAGACTTTAAAGCTATATACATGTTCCAACAAGAAATTTCCCAACTTAATTTACCTAGGCTCAAAGCAGGCGAGAAACGCTGGTTAGGTAATCTGCAAGGCTCGTCTACTGCATTATTGCTGAAAGAAATAATCAGGCAGCAGCAGTCGCGTCTGTTTGTGATCATCGCGCGCAATAATCAGCACTTGGGGCAACTGGAAAGTGAGCTGGAATTTTATGGGATTAAGCCCATCATTTTTCCGGATTGGGAGATTTTGCCTTACGACCGTTTGTCGCCGCACCAAGATATTGTCTCGGAACGTCTGGCTATTTTATCAAATATGCCACAAAGCGGTGTGTTGCTGTTGTCTGCCTCTACTTTGGCGCAGCGTGTTGCACCGACGTCATGGATTCTGGGTGAGCATTTTGATATTCGTGTCGGTCAAAAGCTTGATCTGGAACAACAGAAGAAAAAATTGATTCAAGCTGGCTATCATCTGGTCGATACGGTGTATGACCATGGTGAATTTGCGGTACGCGGCAGTATTATTGATATTTACGCCTCAGGTCAGGATGCGCCGATTCGTATTGATCTGTTCGATGATGAAATTGAAACACTGAAATTTTTTGATCCGGAAACCCAGCGTACGACCCAGATGCTGGAGCAGTTTACCGTATTGCCCGCCCAGGAATTTCCACTCAAAGAAGGCCGTGCTACTTTCCGCGACCGTTATGCTGAATTTTTTCCTACTGCCAATCCAAAGAAGAATCCACTCTATCAGGATGTAATGGATGGTATTGCTTCCCCCGGGATTGAATTCTATTTACCTTTATTTTTCAGTGCTGAGGCAATGCAAGCTGGTCAAAGCACCCTTATTTCGTACTTACCAAAGAATGGCATTGTCATTACAGACAAGGCTTTGGAACAAAGTCTGGAACAATTCTGGCAAGATGTCGTGCGCCGTTATGAAGATCGTCGCCATAATATAGATCAGCCGATTTTACCGCCTGACACTTTATTTAGTCCGACCAATCAGCTATTGGAACAGCTAAATCAGTTTAGTCGTATTATTGCCGCGCAAGAGCCATTTGAGGAAAAAGCCGGCGTAATTAATCTGGATACCCAAGTCCCGCCACGACTGCCTGTTGATCCGAAACGCGAAAAACCTTTTACTGAAGTCAAAAAATATATTGATGCTGCCAATCATCCGGTCTTGCTGGTGGCTGAAAGTGCGGGTCGCCGCGAAACTTTAAAAGATGCTTTGCGTCCAAGCCTCGGGGATATGCCCACTGTAGACAGTTTTAATGCCTTTGTTGAATCTCTGCATGCGATTGCCATTACCAGTGCACCTCTAGAGCGTGGCCTAGTCCTGACCGATCATCTGAGTGTGATTTCTGAAAACCAGTTGTATGAGCATCGTGTGGTGCAACGCCGCCGCAAGCGCCAGCAGGAGGTGTCAGAAGAGTTCCTGATCCGTAGCCTGACCGAACTCAGTATTGGTGCACCAGTTGTACATATTGATTATGGCGTTGGGCGTTATGCTGGTCTGATTACCCTTAGTATCGATGATCAGGATCATGAATTTTTGCAGCTGGACTATGCCGAGGGTGCCAAAGTTTATGTGCCGGTGACGAATTTGCATCTGATCAGCCGTTATAGTGGCGGTGATCCTGATTTAGCACCTTTGCACAAGCTCGGAACCGATGCCTGGAATAAAGCCAAGCGTAAAGCTTTAGAGCAGATTCATGATGTTGCAGCCGAATTGCTGCATATTCAGGCACGCCGTTTTTCCAAGCCAGGCATCAGTTTTGAACTGGATCAAAGCCTGTATATGCAATTTGCCAGTGGCTTTGCCTATGAGGAAACGCCAGATCAGGCCAATGCCATTGAAGCAACTTTATATGATATGCAGCAGGCCAAACCAATGGATCGACTGGTCTGTGGTGATGTGGGTTTTGGTAAAACCGAAGTCGCCATGCGTGCCGCATTTGTTGCTGTGCAAAATAACCGGCAGGTAGCGGTTTTGGTGCCGACTACCTTGCTCGCCCAGCAACATTATGAGTCCTTCAAGGACCGTTTTGCGGACTGGCCTGTACGTATTGAAGTCCTGTCCCGTTTTGGCTCTTCCAAGACGCATAGTAAAACCCTGGAAGATCTGGCCGAGGGTAAAGTCGATATTGTCATCGGTACGCACAAGCTTTTGCAGGAAAATGTCCAGTTCCATAATCTTGGGCTGATGATTGTCGATGAAGAGCATCGTTTCGGCGTGCGTGATAAAGAACGGATTAAAGCCATGCGTGCCGATGTAGATATGCTGACTTTAACTGCAACGCCAATTCCACGCACCCTGAATATGGCTTTTAGTGGCATGCGCGATTTGTCGATTATTGCCACGCCACCAGCACGCCGTCTGGCAGTAAAAACCTTTGTACAGGAACATACCAACGACACAATTAAAGAGGCGATTCTGCGCGAACTGCTGCGCGGCGGTCAGGTTTATTTCCTGCATAATGAAGTTAATACCATTGAACGTGCTGCAGAAAATATCCGCAATCTGGTGCCGGAAGCACGGGTGGTGGTGGCCCATGGCCAGATGCGTGAACGTGAACTTGAGCAGGTCATGCAGCGTTTTTATCATAAAGAATATAATGTGCTGGTATGTTCGACCATTATTGAAACCGGGATTGATGTGCCGAATGCCAATACCATCATTATTGAACGGGCAGACAAGCTAGGTCTGGCACAGTTACACCAGCTGCGAGGCCGTGTCGGTCGTTCCCATCATCAAGCTTATGCCTATCTGTTGGTGCCTTCGCTTAAAGGCTTAAAGGGAGATGCCGAAAAACGTCTGGAAGCGATTCAACGTGCAGCCACCTTGGGTGCCGGTTTTATGCTGGCCACAGAAGATCTGGAAATTCGCGGTGCTGGGGAACTCTTGGGTGAACAGCAAAGTGGTTCGATGCAGGCGATTGGTTATAGCCTGTATATGGAAATGCTGGAAAAAGCCACCAAAGCCATCCAAAAAGGCAAGACGCCGAATTTTGATGCACCCCTGACGCTCACTGCGGAAATCAACCTGCATATGCCAGCTTTGATTCCAGATGAGTATCTCGGTGATGTGCATCAGCGCTTATTGTTCTATAAACGCATCAGTAATACCGATACTCAGGAAAAGCTCGACAATATCCGTATGGAACTGATCGACCGTTTTGGTATTCCTCCACAACCCGTCAAACAGTTATTTGCTGTCCATCAGCTGCGTCTTAAAGCTGAACAGCTTGGCATTACCAAGATTGATGTCAGCGCTCATGGCGGACATATCGAGTTTGCGCCAGATACGCCGGTGCAAGCAATGAGTATTATCCAGATGATGCAGAAACATCCAACCTACTTTAGGATGGATGGAGGGCAGCGCCTGAAAATCATGGTCATGCTGGAAGATTATCAAAAACGGATCCAGTTCATCAGTGATTTGCTGGAGAGTTTATTAATACAGCTGCATTGAAATTTGCAGTCTCAGACAGGAGACAGATTCACACGCTGTTCCATCTGAATACGCGTGTGAATACTGCGCTGTTTTTTCAGGCAATTATTGAAAGAGATGATTGGTATTTTGTACTGAATAAATCATACAAAATTGCCCCGAATGTGACTGAGGATAATACTCAGTCCTAATTGGATATGATAGTATTGGTCATCATTCTAATTTTGCATCATTTATAAAGATATGTTTAGTTTGCATCCACAACTTGCTCAAGATACGTTTTTTGTAGGCGACTTTCCTTTGTCAACATGTCGTTTGATGAATGATATGCAATTTCCGTGGCTCATTCTGGTACCACGTGTACCGGGCGTTACCGAATTATATGAATTAAGCCAAGCTGACCAGGAACAGTTCCTGCGTGAGTCAAGCTGGTTATCTAGTCAGCTTTCCCGCGTATTTCGTGCTGATAAAATGAATGTGGCTGCGCTGGGTAATATGGTGCCGCAATTGCATTTTCATCATGTGGTTCGTTATCAGAACGATGTGGCATGGCCTAAACCGGTATGGGGTACACCGGCGGTGCCTTATAATAATGAAGTATTGGCACATATGCGCCAGACCCTGATGCTGGCGTTACGCGGTCAGGGCGATATGCCATTCGATTGGCGTATGGACTGATTCATGCAGGCTACTATAGTCCATTCATGGATATAGACCTAAGAGAGTGATTGAGTGCAATTAGACGACTGGATGCATCAAGAGCCAAGACGCTTTGAATATTTTCATCGCTTGATGGGATATATCATGTTGTCTTTGGTGCTGGTCGTCTATCACCAAACTGTTCCAGATACCAGTTACCAGATTTTTATCCCTTTTCTGCTGGTTCTACTGCTACTGCTTAGTCCTAAGCTGTCGCAGTGGCTGACCTATCGCTATAACTCCAACATCAAGCGTAATGTATTTTTTATTATTGATGTGGCTGTGGTGTCGGTGGTGCTCGCAGCAGTACATCTGGATCTGGTTCTTTCTTTCCTGGGCCTTTCCGCACTGTTATATACGGCAATCAGTAACAAAATCTCATTTTTAATGTCGACGCTGGCCAGTCTTATCGGAACGACAGTATTTTACCTGTCTGCTATTCTGGTTTTTGGGTTGGGTAATTATTTTGAACAGAGTAGTAGTGAGCTGACTATTCTGGGCTTTATCTGCCTAATGATGTATTTTGGGGTGGGAAGTTTTTATCAAAGTGGTCGTGTGCAATACATGACCAAAAAGAAAAATCACTATTTTGACCAGATGAACCGTTACATGGAGTTCGCCAACCAGCTGAGCCGCTATGCGCCAGTCCAGCTGTGGCAATCGATCATGAAAGGTGAGTCTGAGGCAAAAATCGAATACAAGCGTAAAAAACTGACTATTTTCTTTTCGGATATTCAAGGCTTTACTGAACTTTCTGAAACCCTGATTCCAGATGACCTGGCTTTCCTGCTCAATGACTATTTAAGTCATATGACTGAAATTGCCAAAAAATATGAGGCAACTGTCGATAAATTCATGGGGGATGCCATTCTGATTTTCTTTGGTGATCCAAACTCGGAAGGAGTCGAGCAGGATGCCAAAAACTGTCTGGAAATGGCACTGGCTATGCGTCAACAAATGAAATTGCTGCGCGAACGCTGGGTTAAAATGGGTTATCCACCTTTGCATATCCGTATGGGGATTTCAACCGGTTATTGTCACGTAGGCAATTATGGGGCTAATCACCGCATGGCTTATACCATTGTAGGACGAGATGCCAATCTTGCGGCCCGATTGCAAAGTGCCGCAGAAGTAGATGAAATTCTGATTTCAGATGATACGCATAACTTGATCAAAAATGATTATCTGTGTGCACCGAAAAAACCGATTTTCCTGAAGGGGATCAAAGCACCCGTAAGAACCTGGCAAGTGATGGAAAGATATGCTTTTCAAAAGGTGGAGTATCAGCGCTGGTTTGATTATGAATATAAAGGCTTTCATTTACTGCTTAATCTGGATGAAGTGCAAAATTTTGACTATCCGAACCTGATTGAAGTTCTGGAAAGAATGATCAAGCGGATTGAAACCCAGCAGAAACTGACAAATTCACAGGGTATTGTGAAGTTAAAACTTGAAGATGAAGTAATTGAAACTGTGCCGCCTGAAACAATCAGATAGCAAGCTAAATATCATAAAGCTCAGATTGTTCCACTTTTTAAAATCATGTGATCAATCTTAGACTTCAAAGGAAGTGCAACAGAGATTAAATTATTGGAAGGAAGTAAGATGAACGGGCATTCTACTTCCGACCGATCACAGTCAAAGTTGTATCATGCATTATATTTATTTGCTCAAGAAAAACTCGGCTTTAAAAGTCTGAGTCAGGTAGTATGACAGCCACATAGTGTTGCACTTCAAATGCTAATCTAAGAATAAAAAACCACGCCGAAGCGTGGTTTTTTATTTGGATATTTTAATGGTTTTCAGAAGCGTGGTTAATCGTGTATTTTGGAATTTCGACTTCCAGATCTTCATCGACTATTTTAACCTGACAAGACAAGCGAGAATCAGGTTCAAGACCCCAGGCACGATCCAGCAGGTCAGCTTCCACATCATTCATTTCTTCAAGGCTGTCAAAGCCGCGACGTACGATCACATGACAGGTGGTACATGCACATGACATATCACAGGCATGTTCAATCTTGATTCCATTTTTTAACAGGCTTTCGCACAAATTTGCATCTTGTTCAACGTCAAACTCCGCACCTTCTGGACAAATTTGCGCATGAGGAAGAACTTTAATACGTGGCATAGTCTTTACCTTAAATTAGTTTGAGTTTGACCAGTCGTCGAGTTTGGTGCCTTTCAGGGCAGCATCAATATGTTGATTCATACGCAGTGCAGCAAAGGCATCACTATGTATTTTAAGCTGTTCAACCGCAGATTCAATGGTTCTGACATCATCGCCTTGCAGTTCTGCTTCAAGCCGAGTCTGCGCAGCAGTCAGCTCCGCAAGTTGCTGTTCAGACATCAAATGTACATCTACTTTCAAGGCCTGAACCAGTGCTTCAAGTTCACGCTGTGCTTCTACCTTGGTTTCCTGCAAATGACGAAGATTTTTATCTTCCTCTGCAAACTGATAACCTTCTAAAAGCAGACGCTCGGTATCTTCGCTTGATAAACCATAAGAGGGTTTGATGTCAATTTGTGCACTTACACCCGAAGTCATTTCCTTGGCAGAAACGGTTAACAGACCATCTGCATCGACCTGAAAGGTGACTTCAATACGTGCCTGACCCGCGGTCATCGGAGGAATACCATGCAGTACAAAGCGGCCTAAACTGCGGCAATGTTCTACCAGATCGCGCTCACCTTGCACCACGTGAATTAACATGGCAGTTTGGCCATCCTGATAGGTGGTAAACTCCTGACGGCGTGCAACCGGAATTGCAGTATTGCGTGAAATTAAACGCTCAACCAGTCCGCCCATGGTTTCAAGACCTAAGGACAAAGGTGTTACATCTAATAATAAAGAACCGTCTTTACTGTTGCCAATCAGCTGATTCGCTGTAATCGAGGCACCAATTGCAACCACTTCATCCGGGTTGATGGTACATAAAGGTTCCTGGTTAAAGACCTCACGCACTGCTTTCTGAACGGCATAGGAGCGGGTCGAACCCCCTACAAGAACAACGTTTTGAATATCATCCAGTTCTAGCTTGGCATCACGCAGTACACGTTTACAAACGCTAATGGTTTTGTCCAGCGCAACTTTGATAATGCCTTCAAAAGTAGGGCGGTCAAGCGTTAAGGCCTGATCCAGTAGCTTTAACTCAACAGAATCAGCATTTGATAGGGCTTCTTTGGCTTTACGAGCTGCAACCACGAAGTGGGCATGTTCTGCATCACTTAGCGTTTCAATATGAAGTTCTTTCTTCGCCCATTTGACAATTAGCCGATCCAGGTCATCACCACCAAGTGCCGTATGACCACCCGTGGCCAGAACTTCAAATACACCTTGAGCAAAACGCAAAATTGAAACGTCGAATGTACCGCCACCCAAGTCATAAATGACATGGTTGCGGTCGGTACTGAGGTTGCTTTCCTGGTCCAGACCATAGGCAACCGCTGCGGCAGTTGGCTCGTTTAACAAGCGTAAAACATTCAAGCCGGCAAGCTGAGCAGCATCACGTGTTGCCTGGCGTTGTGCTTCATCAAAATAGGCAGGAACGGTAATGACTGCACCATTGATAGGGTTTTGCAGGCTCGATTCAGCACGGTTTAATAGTTGCTTTAAAATTTCAGCTGAAATTTCGACTGGCGTTTTACGGCCTTGTGTAGTTTCAAAGGCGGGCATTTCATTGGCTTCGCCGACCAAGGCATAAGGATGCTGAAATTTAATATCTGCTTTTGAGCGACCCATAAAACGTTTTATGGAGACAATCGTATTTTGAGGATCAGTGGTAATAAAAGGTACAGCGTCATTGCCGTACTGAGTGCTTTGCTCTGAATAATGAACGATAGAAGGAAGTAATACACGACCTTGTTCATCATTAAGTACTTTGGCTTTACCTGAAAGAACCGTGGCAACCAAAGAGTGGGTGGTGCCTAAATCTATACCAATCGCAATGCGGTGTTCATGTGGTGCATTTGATTGACCTGGTTCTGCGATCTGCAAGAGAGCCATCGTATTACATCCTTTGCACGTTAAAATTAAAGAGGAAAATCAAAAATCATCAAGGTCAAAGCTGTCATCATCCAGAAGGCGGTCTTCTGCCTTGTCGATGTCGGCCATGACTTTAACAAAGAAGCGTAATTTGCGCACTGTATCACGAGCTTCAGCCCAGTCTTCATCTGTGTAGTCAATCTTGAATTCACGGACCAGACCATCAATCCATTGCTGGACTTCAACTTTTAGAGAAGCCAGCTCTTCTGCAGATATTGCATCATCGAGTTGTTCACGAATGTCCAGTGCATCCTGCAAGAACTCAAAATCACTGATCGATTGATCGAGATGATAATCTTGTTTCTTTAACGAGAGCAGATAGGCGGCACGGCTATCAACAGCAGACAGGATTTTGAAGGCCTGATTGATTTCACTTGATTTAATCAATGCTTGATCTTTGTCTTCAGCTTTATCCGGGTGATATTGTTGCTGTAACTTTAAAAACGCTGTTTTTAAAGAAGCCAAATCAATATCGAGTGCTACGGGAAGATTGAACAGCTCAAAATGATTCATGGGAGGTGAAATCCGCAATTAATGGGCAAAAAATAATGTATAAATACAATTAAAACAGTGTGAACTACACTGTTTTAATTGTATAAGGGAGGGCGACTATGATTAGACTGTGAAAGACTCACCACACCCACATTCACCTTTTTTGTTCGGGTTGTTAAACTCAAAACCTTCATTAAGGCCATTCTTGACATAGTCCATTTCCAGACCATCAAGATAAACCAGACTTTTCGGGTCAATGAATACTTTAACGCCAAACTGTTCAAAGACCTGATCATGTGTATCGATTTCATCGACGAATTCGAGTACATAAGCCAAGCCAGAACAGCCTGAAGTTTTCACACCAACGCGAATGCCTTCACCCTTACCGCGATTTTTGAGGTAATTGCTGATATGAGTTGCAGCATTTTCAGTTAAATTGATCATGAAAACTCCATAAATCTTTCTTTAAAAACGAAGGATCAAGCCTTAGACTGTTTATTGCGATAATCTTCGACAGCTGCCTTAATCGCATCTTCAGCCAGTACAGAGCAGTGAACTTTAACCGGTGGAAGGGCCAGTTCAGTGGCGATATCAATATTTTTGATCGCTTGTGCTTGGTCTAGAGTTTTACCTTTCAACCACTCAGTCACCAAAGAGCTGGAAGCAATTGCAGAACCACAACCATACGTTTTAAAACGTGCTTCCTCAATGACACCTTCATTGTTTACTTGAATCTGTAAACGCATTACATCGCCACACGCTGGTGCACCGACCATACCTGTACCAACGTTTTCAGCATTTTTATCTAAAATACCAACATTACGAGGGTTTTCGTAATGATCAATTACTTTTTCGCTATAAGCCATGTTGCTTCTCCAAAACTCGGGGTCAGCCTTAATATTAAATATGGGGATTAAAAATTTTTTATCAATGAGATAGCAATACTTAGATGGCTATCTCAAGCTCAAAAATTAGTGTTCAGCCCATTCAACAGTAGAAAGGTCGATACCTTCTTTGTACATATCCCAAAGCGGAGAAAGTTCACGTAATTTCTCAACAGCAGCTTTAGTGATAGTTAAAACATGATCGATATCTTCTTCAGTGGTGTATTTACCAAAGCTGAAGCGGATCGAACTATGTGCAAGCTCGTCAGATAGACCTAATGCACGTAATACATAAGACGGTTCTAGCGTCGCAGAAGTACATGCTGAACCTGAAGATACTGCTGCATCTTTCAGAGCCATCATTAAAGATTCACCTTCAACGAAGTTAAAGCTTACGTTTAGATAGTTGGCGACGTTTTGAGTCGGATGGCCGTTCAGGAATACCTGCTCAAGGTCTTGCAGGCCATTCCAAAGCTTGTCACGTAATATACGTAAACGTGCTTGCTCAGATTCCAAGTTTTTACCTGCCAGTTCAAACGCTTCACCCATACCAACGATCTGGTGAGTTGCAAGCGTACCAGAACGCATACCTCGTTCATGACCGCCACCGTGCATTTCCGCTTTTAAGCGTACACGTGGGCTACGACGTACAAACAGGGCGCCTATACCTTTAGGACCATAGATTTTGTGAGCCGAGAAACTCATTAAATCTACTTTTAAGGTAGACAGGTCAATTTCAACCTTGCCCGCAGCCTGAGCTGCATCCACGTGGAAGAATATTTTGTTAGCGCGAGTGATTTCACCAATTGCGGCAACATCAGTCACCGTGCCAATCTCGTTATTTACCATCATCAGGGAAACAAGAATAGTATCTGGGCGAAGAGCTTCCTGAACCATTTCCGGTGTGATTAAACCTGTTTTTGGTTGTGGCTCAAGATAGGTGATTTCGAAACCTTCAGATTCTAGTTCACGACATGTATCTAAAATAGCTTTATGCTCAATTTTAGAAGTAATGATGTGCTTGCCTTTCGATGCATAGAAATGTGCAACACCTTTAAGTGCAAGGTTATCAGATTCGGTTGCGCCTGAAGTCCAAACGATTTCACGCGGGTCTGCTTTAATTAAATTCGCCACCTGTTCACGTGCGTATTCAACTTTTTCTTCCGCTTGCCAGCCATAAGCATGTGAACGGGATGCCGCATTACCGAAGGTACCTTCGAAAGTTAAGCATTCCATCATACGTTCTGCAACTTGAGGATCTACCGGAGTTGTTGCTGCATAGTCAAGATAAATCGGACGTTTCATGTCAAATACCTGTAACCGATAAAAGGTCTGAATCAAAATTTGGTGAGTTTTGGCGTAATGACACGGTTTGTACGTTGTCACGTGCGACCAGATCAGCCAGTGAGATTTTCGCGAGATAATCGGCTATGTGATGGGAGAGTTCTTGCCATAAATCATGAGTCAGGCACATCGCTCCATTCTGGCAGTTGCCTTTATGGTCACAGCGAGTAGCATCAACTGTTTCATTTACAGCTTCAATAATTGCTAATACAGTGATTTCATCTGCATTACGCGCTAAATGGTAACCACCATTCGCTCCGCGAACACTTGAAACTAAGCCATGGCGCTTAAGTTTTGCAAATAACTGCTCAAGATAAGCAACAGAAATGGTTTGACGTGCTGCAATTTCAGCGAGCGTAATCGTTTTTTCAGATGGCTGCAAAGCTAGATCAAGTAAAGCAGTCACTGCGTAGCGACCGCGAGTGGTTAGGCGCATGATTCGATACACATAGTTAGACTAGATGTATCGATTTTATGAATCCCGACTAAATTAGTCAAGTTATTTTTATACTGGATATGTGTATTTAATTTACTGAGAAAAGAAACAATTACATATTCAGCCAATTATATACTAATAACGCAATTAAAACTAAGGTAATACACGCAAAAACAAGATTAATATGCTTCTGGCGGCGCTCTATACGTTTAATACGATTGCGGTACTGTTTTACTTCGACCTGAAGCGTATTAATCTTGGAGCGCTGCTCTTCAATTTTTTTTAAAAGTGGTGCAATCCGTTTTTTCGAGCTAATAATGTCTGCTTCATTGGAAGGCGGTTCAGATAACCAGTGTTTCCAGTCAGAGAGCACTTTGGGTAAACTAAATAAAGTTACTAAATCACGAAATTCGTCTTTTAATATTTGGTCGCCATCAATGCGCATTCTGTGAATGCTTTTACGATTACCAAAAATAAAAATTTTAATCAGGTCAAGGAGAGTAGTGCGTACATCCAGATCGATCACACGGCCTGAGGCTTTATAATCGAACAGCAAACCATTGGCAGTGAATTGTACATAAAAATCAAAATAGGGAACATAACTATTGATTTTAATGGTGATCTTTTCCTCTACAAACTTTTTTGCCTGCAATGCAACAACGCGGTCATGTTGGAGGATAAACGTAAATATTGTCTCTAAAACGATCAAAGTCATCGTGAGCAACAAATGCGGTTGAGTTTGACTTTGTTGCGATTCGCTCATAAATACGACCAATCCTTACCTGAAAAATAAAATGAAAAAGCTTCCTGCTCGTGGAAAGGTTTTAGGGGTAAATCAAATTAGAGTTGAAATAAATTGCTTTGTAGAACAGTTTAGCAAATCTATCAAGCCCTAAATTTGCTATTATGCAGTGATTTTGTAGATAATTTTATAATATTTACACAGAAAATAAGCAGGAGTCGTGTTCATGGATAAAATAAAAACGACACAAGATACAGTTACGGAGCTGAGCGATAAAACAGCGAAGAATAAGTCCAGATCGTCAGTAGAGCGCAGGTCGGTGCTGGATTTTCGCAAATATACCAAGCAAATCTGGCTGGCAGGATTAGGTGCATTTTCACGGGCAGAAGAAGAAGGCAATAAGCTGTTTGATTCCTTGGTCAAGGTTGGAGAGGAATTGGAATCCAAAACCGCTGACATTGCTGATCAGACTGTTGAAAGGGTATCAGAGAAGGCTAAAGAGTCGGTAACCGAGACTAAAGATAAAGTCGATAAATTGATCGACAACTCTGTTCATCATTCATTGAATCGGATAGGATTAGTGACATTGAAGGATGTACAGCATCTGGAACGTCTAATCCTTCAATTGCATGCCAAAGTTGATCAACTGACAGCAGAGCAGGAAAAATTACAAAAGGAAATAACGAAAAAAACCTCAATGAAATGACTTTCTTTATTATTCATTGTTTTTTTCGCATGTTTTTTGAAAAAAAAGAGGCTCATAAGTATTGCGTTTATACCTAAAGCATTGCTATAAAGGCGTTATGGCAATTTAAACAAATTCTTGAACCTTATATAAACGATATTAAGAGGACGTAATTTTCATGAATAAATCGGAATTAATTGATGCAATTGCAGAAAAAGGGGGATTATCTAAGGCTGACGCAGGTAAAGCTTTAGATGCTACAATTGCTTCTGTTACTGAGGCTTTAAAAGCTGGTGATACTGTAACTCTAGTGGGTTTTGGTACTTTCGGTGTAAAAGAGCGTGCTGCACGTACTGGTCGTAACCCGCAAACTGGTGCGACTCTTGAAATTAAAGCAAGCAAAGTGCCTAGCTTTAAAGCAGGTAAAGGCTTGAAAGACGCTGTAGCTTAAGTCTACTTAGCGATAAAACGCGCCTTCTCGGCGCGTTTTTTATTGATAGATGTAATTTCATGATTAACACGTTCATTCAATGGGTATTTTCGGTTAAAATCCCTTGCAAATAAAATATTGGAATACTTATGGAAGCTTTTCGTAAAGTTATTAAGGGTTGGTTGGGCAAAGTCTTGCTCGTTCTATTCTTGACCCCTTTAGCACTTGTAGGTATTGAAGGATATTTTAGCGGCGGGAGTTCTGATGCTGTAAGCTCAGTCAATGGGACTGACATCTCTCAAAAAGAATTAGAGTCACTAACAAAATCATTCAAACAACAATATTTAAGCTATACCAATGGCGATGAAACCCTGTTAAATCAAAGTTTCATCGAGCAGAAAGCCAAAGATACTTTAATAGCACGTACCCTGCTTTTGCAGCAGGCTGAAAAACTGGGTATTAGTCTGAGCAAAGAGCAAATTGAACAGATGATTGCCCAGCAGCAAACTTTTCAGCAAAATGGTCAGTTTTCACAGGCTTTATATGAAAACTACCTGAAATCGATTGGAATGACCAACAATGCTTTGATCGAAAGCCTGCGTACAGATCATGCATTGAAAATGCTGTCCTCAACTTTTGTGGATTATCCGCTGGTTAGTCGTGTTGATATTCAACAGATTGCTGACTTGCAAACGGAACAGCGCCAGATTCACATTGCCAGTATCAGTCTGGAAAGTTATAAAAAAGATGTCAAAGTTACTGAGCCTGAAGTTGCTGCTTATTATGAAAAGCATAAAGCTATTTTTACACAGCCAACTACGGTAGATGTCGACTATGTGGTGCTGAAGCCTGAGAATATTGTGGCTGAAGGTCTGGCAGTTACAGACGTTGAGTTAAAGCAGGCATATGATGCATTTGTCGCAGCACAAAAGCAGAATATTAAACCTGAAGTGAAACATGTCTTGATCACCACGGATAATCGTAGCGATGCGGAAGCTAAAAAACTTGCTGCTGAGGTTGCTGCCAAAATCAAGGCAGGAACCAGTTTTGCACAAGCAGCGGCACAATATTCTGAAGATCCAGAGTCTAAGTCGAAGGGTGGTGAAATTGCTGTTTATGAAGCAGGTGTATTTGGGGCGACATTTGACCAGGCTGTAGCTTCTTTGAAATCTGGACAAGTGTCTGCTCCAGTAAAAACAGAGAACGGGTATCATCTGATTTCTGTCACTCTTCCACAGATTGCGGTACCATCTTTTGAGTCTCAGAAAGCACGTTTGTCTGAAGAGGTTCTGGCAACTAAAAAATCCAACGCGTTCTCGGATACTGTGAATAGCTTAAACGATATGATTGTTAGCTCGGATTCTTTAGAAGTGGTGGCGCAGGAAGTAAAAGGAGTGCAGGTTCAAAGTGCCAAAGGTGTGACGCTGGCGACACGTGATCCACTTCTGAGCGATGCTGCTGTTAAAGTGAAGCTGTTTAATGATGATGTCAAAAATGGCGATCGCAATGCTTCTTCCAGTATCCAGTTAAACAATGGCGATGTGGTCTGGATTAAGGTGCGTGATTATCATGCAGCAGGCGAGCAAACGTTGGCAGAAGCTAAACCTCATGTAACTGCAAAATTGATTGAAGAAAAAGCACTGAATGCGGCAAAAGCAAAAATTCAGAAGACTTTGGATGAGTTTAGAACCAAGCCAGCAGCGGCTGTGACAAAAGGCAACCTGGTCTTTGAAGATGTAGGTATCTATACCCGTGCTGAAGGTTTGCTAAAACGTGATGTTCAGCGTGCAGCCTTCAGTGTAACACCACCAAAGGCCGGTCATTGGTCGGTTACTACGGCACATATGCCAAATGAACTGGTAGTGGTTGCGGTTTCTGAAGTGAAGAAAAATCCAATTGATGTGTTAAGTGCCGAACAGCGTAATGAGCTGGTAGAACTGTATCGTCAATTACGCGGTCAGCAAGAATTTGATGACTATACACGTTACTTAAAGTCTCATGCGAAAATTAAATAAAAATTTTCCTCTAAAAAACCAGCCTAAGGGCTGGTTTTTTATTGACCTAGATTTAGGGTGTCTGCTAATTAGAAAAATCAGACTTAGTAATAGTCCTTTGATGGCTTGAGGTATGTAGTCAAGCCTGTCTACATCAATAACCAAAAGAAAAAATATCTTATTTTGAGTTTGTTTTAAAACAGGTATTAAACTCTTCTCTACCACCAGACCAAATCAAGCTGATCAGGCGCGTGGGCTAGATAAGTCAGGAAAAAGGCATGGGGTGATGAAGCAGTAACCAGCGTGCTTTGGTTATTATTAAGAGGTAAATTATCTTATGGATGTAGCTGGTAGAATATTAGTGATATTGAACAAGCTGAAAAAATCTGGCAATTCAGAGATTATTATTAAGCCAATTTTGATAGAGCTAGTAGAAAATTATCATATGTTGCTCAGCAATTTACTATTTCGGAGTTGATTTAATCATAACTGTTTGAACAGGCTGTCGTACTTGGATTATAAGTAAAGGGAGCAAGCTCCCTTTGTAATACATTACTCAGTCCGAATAATGAGTTCATAGCCGGTATATTTGCGGATATTGATCACGCCCGTATCCAGAATCAGGTATTGACCCTTAATACCTTGTAACTTTCCACGAATCACCGGGGTCTTGTCAAGGTTGTGGGATTTGATCTTTTCTGGATATTGCTCGACAGGATAAATGAATTCGCGAGCCGGTTCATCTTCAAGTACTTCAATCGTTTCATTAAACTCGAAGTTCTGATGAAATTCTTCACGGATCGTCTGAATTTTTGGTGCAAACTCTTCAATCAGTTGCTCGCGGACCTCAGGTAGATTAAGCGGCGCAGCTTCACCTTTTAAAAGTTTACGCCAGTCAGTTTTGTCAGCTACCTGACTGCCAAACATGACTTCCAGTTTACCGGAAAGACGGCGTGAGCCCACTTTCATAATCGGTAAGGCTTGGGTAGCGCCCTGATCTAACCAGCGGGTAGGCATCTGGTTAAGGCGGGTAATGCCGACTTTTAAGCCGCTAGAATTTGCCAGATAAACAATGTGAGGTTGAAAGCAGACATTCTGTGCAAATTCATCTTCCCGGCAGGTCCCTAAATGATAATGGCAGGTTTCTGGCTTCATGATGCACATATCACATGAAGCTTTGGTTTTAAAGCATTTAAAGCAGTGGCCTTGAGAAAAAGACTTGGAGGTTTTAGTACCACAAGACACACAGTAAATATTGCCTGTCCATTCAATCTCGATTTCCTGGCCCAATTGAAACGGGAGGTTAATTTGAGATCCATCTAATATTAATTTATATTCAACATTTGCCCGTTGGGTATTTTGATCAGTTACATTTAGATCTTTGAGACCGACATGCATTTTCTGGCAAATGCCCTGAAATTCCATAAAATTACTCACTTAAATCATAGGGGTGCAGTTATGGCTGAACAAAATGTCATCATTGCTATGCTAGACGATTTTGCACAGGAACAGCCAATTCATACTGCGATTTGCATTGGGCAGGATTTAACCCGACTTCAATTTCAGCAATCCATTCAATGGTACCATTTTAGCGTATCTGAGGTTTTAAATCTGCCTTTTCAACAGCGCTATGATCTGGCAGTGGTGATGCTGGCTGCACCTGAAATAGTGGTATTGCTAGAGCAGCAGAAAAGTCAAATTTTGGTAAAAATGCGTGATTTATTTGCCAAGCGTTTGCTGGTCATCTGCCATACCCAAGATCAAAAACTTCTCAGGGCTTTGGGTTTAACCCAATTGAATTATCAGCGTGGGGAAGGTGGTCTTGAGCTTTGGCAATTCAATATTTTGACTTATAAGCTTGTGCCTGACTGGCTTAATTCAAAGTTTTGGGCCAATCCTGAAAACTGGGATAAATATCGTTGGTAACATGAAGATGAGATAAGAGTTGGATTAATATTGCAAATATTAACAAAATACTGAAAGACAAGGATTTATAGAGCCGTATGCTATAATAAAGAAAGAACGCATCGGTAGGAAAGTAATATGACCAATCTCAGTAATATTGTCGAAATGCTGGCTAAGCAGGCGCTGGGAGGCGGGCAATCCCAGTCTCGGCAGCAATCACAGCAACAAGATGGGTTGGTTGATATTTTAGGGTCGGTATTGGGGCGATTGGGGAATCAGACAAATCAGGCTCAAAATCAGCAAAATGGTCTGGGTGCAATTCTAGGTTCAGTATTAAGTCAGTTTGGTAATAATCAATCTGCTACGCGGACATCCCAATCGAGTGGAAGCTCTGCCAAAAGCCTATTGATTGCAGTGTTACCGCTGGTTCTAGCCTGGATTCAAAAGCAGGGCGGTTTGCAGGGAGCACTGGATAAGTTAAAAGGCCAAGGATTAAACAGCCAGGTCGATGATTGGGTCTCTGCAGCTCCAGGCGAAAATGCACAAGTCGATCCACAGCAAGTACAAAGCCTGTTTGATGATCAGGACATTGAAGACGTCGCCCAGCAGACTCAAGCGCCTAAGCAGGATATTTATAGTGCAATCTCCCAGGTCTTACCGCAGATTATTGACTCGTTAACTCCTCAAGGGGAACAGACCAGTACACAGGAGGCCAATCAAGATATTCAGAATGTCATGAATATGGTTTCCAGCTTTTTGAAAAAATAAATTAGATAGATAAAAAAGTCCCGCCCATAGGTGGGATTTTTTATGAGAAATTGAAATCATTAGAGTTTGTTGAAATTTATTACTTAAAGAAATAGCGAATGTAAAATGAAGACTTTCTACTCGATATGACAAGCTAAAACGTAATTGTCAGAGTGCAGTAGTTTTAGCTTATACTTGGCAGCCTTTATAGCACAAATTACATACTACAAACCTCAACCCACTCTAAAGTTTTAAAGTGATTTAGTCCAGGTTCAGACTAAATAGCTGATTCGACTGACAGATTTTTTTGGCAATATAATGTGATTTTCTTACTCGAATTAAAATAATTTGGGACTGAAATTCCAGTTCACCAAATTCAGGTTCAACTTGTACATAGTGGATCTGGCCATATTCGTCACGTACCCGGGCTTGGGCTGAAAAACCTGGACGTGCATTACCACTTGAAATGGTTGCGAGTCGTCCGAGTAGATTGACATGATTTTTTTTGTATTTTGGAGGAATCACCTGATCCAGACAATGGATCATAAATACAGTAAAAAAGCTGGCAATAATCAAGGCCGGTAAAATCAGATAATAAGCTGGCAAGAATTCCATTTCCTGAGAATAGATCAGGAACTGCAGTAAATAGCCGGAAAAGCTAAAATTCATCAAAAAGAAAAGGATGATGAGGGTTTTGGAAAATTTGACATTCAGAACATCAAGATAGGCGAAGTCATAAGACGGAATGCATTTAAAGAGTTTTCTGGATTGAAGCCCAAAATAAAAAGCAGAAGTTTTTGCCATGCTAAACACAAAGATCAAGACCAGACTCAAATGAAAAGGCATGAGGTTGTAGTCGAGCAAAAAAGCTGGCATGGCAAAATCCATTAAGTCTTATTCTGTAAGATAAATCCCGCCATCAGAATGCACGGTAATCTCCACTTTTTCAAGTGATTGCCCCTGACAAGGCCCGGAAATACATTCACCGCTTTCAACCATGAACAGTGCACCGTGGGTAGAGCATTCAATGAATTCCTGATCACGATCCAGGAACTGGTTTTCCAGAAACTCCAGTTCTACCTGCAAGTGCGGACAGACGTTCTGATAGGCATAGAATGCACCATCACGCTGGGTGATGAAAATCGTATCGCCATTCGGAGTCTCAAAAGAGCGTGCTTCGCGCTCCGGGATGTCTTCAGTCAAGCAAATTTTATACATTAAGCACATTCCTTCTGGAAATTTTCTAATAAGGCTGCATAGTCTGCAACCGCCAGACGTGGACCAAACTGGGAAACCACTTTACTTGAAATTAAAACCGCCAGTTCTGCAGCCGTCTTAAAACCAAGATTGGCATTTAAGGCATACAGGAAAGCGCCTGCAAAGGCATCACCTGCACCATTGGTATCTACTGCCTGAATGGCGCGACCTGGTACAGTAAAGGTCTCTCTATTGCTTGAAATAAGCGCACCTTTGGATGCCAATGTAATGACAACGGATTGACTTAAAGTCTTTAATTTCACTAAAGCAGCATCAATGGTGTCAGTATGGGTATACATCAATGCTTCTTGTTCATTACAGAATAAAAGATCGACACCTTCGGCAATCATTTCATCCAGACCGGTACGCGCATATTGCACCATAGCCGGGTCAGAGAGCGTCAAGGCGATTTTAACGCCATTGGCTTTCGCAATCTCACGCGCCTGTTTTACCGCCTGACGTGCAGTGTCTGAAGTGGATAAATAGCCTTCGATATACAGCCATTTCGCTGTAGTTAATGGCTCAAAGTCAATCTGTGCATCGGTCAGTTCAGCTGTAATTCCCAGATAAGTATGCATGGTACGTTCAGAATCCGGGCTGACCAGCACCATACAGGTACCTGTTACACCTTGACTGATCGATTTAGGCGTAGTTTGAATGCCGGCTTCATTTAAACCGTTCAGATAAATATGTCCTAAATCATCATTTCCGACGCGGCAAGCATAAAATGCCGGACTCCCCAGTGCAGCAAAAGCCACCGTGGTATTGGCAGCAGAACCGCCAGATGCCTGACCTTTATAAATTTGGGTATCTCTTAGGTTTTGATAGAGGCTCGCCTGAGTTTCACCATCTGCAAGTTGCATGGTGCCTTTTTGCAAGTGCTGTGCAGTTAAAAATTCATCAGAAACTTTAAATTCTTGGTCAATCAGCGCATTTCCAATTGCAAAAAGATCAACAGTTGCCATATTCTAAGATCACATTAAAAAATGAAAGTCGTAAGTTTACACCATCACTCGGAATTGCTGTAGTTTGCTGAGCTTTTTTCAAAGAAAATTTATATAATACAATTCATTCTGGATTATCTTTGGTCGAGTTTCTGAACTATTTTTATGCAATGAGTTGTACAGCCATTGATTTGAGAGTCTTGTTTTATTTATAAGGTAAGAGGCTTTGCATCAAGTTCTGCAAGCGTATCTCCTCACCACAATTTCAAATAGTGTGCATATATGGAAATTAAGATTGTAACTGCTAAAGAACTACCGGATCAGATTGAAAAACTGGCCATACTCGCGCGTAAGGAAGGTTACGAATTAATTGACAAGTTGATTGAAGAATACCGTACGGGGAAAAACTGCTTTAGCCATGCCAACGAGTTTTTGGTGGGTGCTTATGACGGTGACAGACTGATTGCCTGTGGGGGCCTCAATCAGCAATGGGGTGACAATGGTGTTGAGGAGCGCATTGGCCGTGTGCGCCGTTTCTATGTACATCCAAAATATCGGCAGCATGGGGTAGGCAAACAGCTTCTTGCTTATCTGGAACAGCTGGCGCGTCCGCATTATTCAGCACTTTGCTTGCATACCGATATTAAACAGGCTGCGAGCTTTTATCAGAAACAGAACTATGTTTTTGTAGAAAGTCATCCAAACTATAACTACTTCAAATACCTGATCTAGAACTTCGATCAGTATCCTCAGATGATTTAAGAGTCTGATTCAAGTGAATTTGATGATTTATCATTTTAAATAATCAAGTTTACTGAATTCGATCAAAATCATTGGATTTCTCAGTGAATAATTTAAACAACTACAGCTATAATGCGATCAGTTATTTTTAATTTAAATATTAGGAGATCGCATGACTGTAGATGTCACTGAAACCATTTCTCAAACTGTACATCCTGCGTTTCAGTTGGTACGTCAACAACATGTTGAAGCTTTAGACATTGCTGTGTCTGAATATAAGCATAAAGTGACTGGCGCCACCCATTATCATTTGGCGACCAATCATGATGAAAATGTCTTTCTGGTGGCTTTTCGCACCCAGCCCATGGATTCCAAGGGAGAAGCGCATATTCTGGAGCATACTGCATTATGTGGCTCAGAAAAATTCCCGGTGCGCGATCCATTTTTCCTAATGATTCGCCGTTCACTGAATACGTTCATGAACGCATTTACGGCAGCGGACTGGACCGCTTATCCGTTTGCAACCCAGAACAGCAAAGATTTCCAGAACCTGCTGGAAGTGTATATGGATGCAGCGTTTGCTGCGAACCTGAATCCGCTGGATTTTGCTCAGGAAGGGATTCGTATCGAGTTTGAAAATGGCGAACCGGTCTATAAAGGTGTGGTTTTTAATGAAATGAAAGGGGCGATGAGCTCGCCTTCAGATCAGCTTTATCATACTTTGGCGCATTATTTATTCCCGGATACGACCTATCATTATAATTCGGGCGGTGATCCTAAAGATATTCCAGACCTCAGCTATGAAGAACTTGTGGATTTCTATAAATCACATTATCACCCAAGTAATGCAGTATTTATGACCTTTGGTAATAAATCAGCTTTTGAACTTCAGGAGCAGTTTGAAAATCTGGCATTGTTCAAATTTGAAAAAGGCGAAACACTGTATTCTACACCGGTAACACGTTTGACCGCGCCAATTGCCGTAACCGATACCTATGCTGTAGATGCCGAAGATCTGAAAGATAAAACCTATCATGTTTTATCCTGGTTATTGCCTGAAGCTAGTGAAATCAAATTACGTCTGGGAATGCGTCTGGTAGAAGGTATCTTGCTGGAAGATTCAGCCTCACCACTGCGTCACTATCTGGAAACCTGTGGCTATGCCCAGTCGACTGGTCCATTTTTGGGCGTAGATGATTCTAACTTTGAAATGACCTTCTATTGTGCAGTTCAAGGTTCTAACCCTGAACATGCAGAAGAGTTTAAAAATGGTGTATTCAAGATACTTGAAGAGGTAGCTTCCAAACCTGTCGATCAACAGGCTGTTGATGCAATCTTGCATCAAATCGAGCTGCATCAGCGTGAAATCAATGGTGACGGTACGCCATATGGATTAAGCCTGATTCTAAGTGGATTGGGCAGTGCAATTCATCATCGTGATCCGGTTGAAGTCTGGGATGTAGATTCTGCCATTGCGGCGGTTAAGGACGAGCTGCAAGATCCGATGTGGCTGTCGAATCTGATTAAAGAACATTTACTGGATAATCCGCATCGTGTACAGCTCACGCTGGTTCCAGATGCAGGCAAATCGGCCAAAGAAGCAGAAGCTGAAAAAGCACGTCTGGCTGAAATTGCAAAAACACTGACCGAAGAGCAGAAAGCTGAAATTATTACTCAGACTGAAGCCCTAAAAGTACGTCAGGATACTCCGGATGATTTGGAACTGTTACCTAAAGTTGGCCTGGAAGATGTTCCTGCCGAGTTGCAGATTGTGCAGGGCCAGTTGCGTGAAATTATCTGTAACCGCGTAGATACCCCGCTTAATCTTTATCATGCGGGTACCAACGGGATTTATTATCAGCAGGTACTGGTTAAAATTCCGGATGAAGTGGTGCAATCGCCGTATTTCAACTTGCTGTCTATTTTGATGGGTGAAGTGGGTGCAGGCGAATACGACTATCTTGAATTCCAGCAACTACAAACTGCAGTAAGTGGTGGCTTGGGAATGGGGGCTTCACTACGCTCTAAAGTCGATGACAAGCACAAGATTAGTGCTTGGCTCACACTTACCACCAAATCCCTGACAACGCATCTGGATGCAATCCGTCTATTAAAGATCGGTTTCGAGCAGCTACGTTTTGACGAAAAAGCGCGTATTGTTGAACTGTTGCAACAGCGTAAAACACGCTGGCAGTCACGCATTTCCGGTTCTGGTCACAGCTATGCCATGCAAACCGCTTCGCGTCAGCACAGTGCTTTAGCTTTACGGGATTATCATAATACCGGTTTGGGGGCTTTAAACTGGCTGATCCATCTGGTGAATCAGATTGAACAAGACCCGGCTGCGTATGATGCGCTGATTGACGAGTTAAAACGTATTCATAACATCCTGCTGCAAGCACCTAAGCAGTTCCTGCTGGTATGTGAAGAGCCACATGCTGAGCGCCTGATTGAAGAAATTCAACATGTCTGGGACAAGCTGGAAGTTAATAACGCACCTGTTGAGCTGACACAGGTTGAGAAAGTCAATCATGATCATGATGAAGCCTGGTTGATTCAGACCAATGTTCAGTTCTGTGCAGCAGCCTATCCTGCAGTGGAGGTATCACATCCAGATGCTGCAGCACTGATGGTGCTGGCAGGTTATTTACGTAATGGTTTCCTGCACAGCGCGATACGTGAAAAAGGTGGGGCGTATGGTGGCGGTGCCAGCTATGATGGCAATGCCTGTTCATTCCGTTTCTATAGCTACCGTGATCCACGTCTGGCAGAAACTTTTCAGGATTTTGAGGCCAGTATTCAGTGGTTGCTGAATGCTCCCCAACAACCGCATCAGTTGGAAGAAGCCATTTTGGGCCTGATTGCCAGCATGGATAAGCCGGGTTCACCAGCAGGCGAAGCGATTACTGCATGCTATGCCTATCTGCATCAGCGTACCCCGGCATTTCGCAAACAGCTGCGTGAACGTTTACTGAATGTCACGCTGGATGACCTGAAACGTGTTGCACAAACTTATTTGGTTGAGCAGCAAGCATCTAAAGCAGTGGTTGCACCTGTTGCAAAACGGGAAGCATTGGAGCAGCTGGGTTTTAGTATTCAACAAGTTCAATAAATAGAAGAATGAGGAAAAAGGATGGCGCTTAATTCAATTAAGCGCTCAACTTTGCAGCTGAGCGTTTTGCTGGGCTGCGCGGTTGGGACGCACGCGAATGCGGAAAATCCGGTGCTGGTCAATAGTCCTACGCCCGCAACCGCCGAAGCCTGTGCAGCACTGGAAGTGAGTGCTGAGCGACTGGCTTGTTACGATACTTTGTTTAAAGCATCGGGCAGTAATCAGCCTGAAATTGTTTCTGAACAGCGTGCTGCCCAGGAACTTAGGCCCACAGCCGATAGCCTGAAAGCAAAAAGTGCAGATATTTTTTCTAATATCTATACTTCTGAGAGGCCAAGACTGACTCCCACTGAGTCTTTAATGGATAGCCGTTGGGAGCTTTCACCAGAGAGTAAACTGGGTACATGGAACATTCGTTCCTATCAACCGCTATATTTGATGCCAGGTTTCTGGACATCGAAAAAAAATGAATTCCCGCAAAGTGAAAACCCGAACAATACCGAGACAGAGAACCAGAATCTCACGTCAACTGAAGCAAAATTCCAGCTGTCTTTGAAAACCAAGGCCGTGGAAAATATTCTCGGCAATAATGGTGACCTCTGGTTAGGTTATACCCAGTCTTCACGCTGGCAGGTCTATAATTCGGACGAGTCCCGGCCGTTTCGTGAAACCAATTATGAACCTGAAGCCAGTCTGATCTTCCGTACGAATTATGACTTGTTCGGTTTAAATTGGCGTTTACTTGGTCTGACGCTTAACCATCAGTCCAATGGCCGTTCAGATCCGCTTTCACGTAGCTGGAACCGGGTTATATTGAATCTTGGTTTTGAAAAAGACAATTTCGCCATGATGGTTCGCCCCTGGTATCGAATTGAAGAGAAGTGGGAGGATGATAACAATCCTGAAATCAAAAACTATATTGGTCGGGGGGATCTGACTGCATTTTATCGTCACAAGGAACATGATTTTTCATTAATGTTGAGACATACACTGAAAGGTGGGGATGAAAGTCGTGGCGCCGTACAGTTTGACTGGTCATTCCCGATTAGTGGTCGTTTGCGTGGACAGTTCCAACTTTTTGATGGTTATGGCGAGAGTCTGATTGATTATAATCACCGCGCGACTTATGTCGGTTTGGGTGTATCTTTACTGAACTGGTATTAAAATACCTCGAATAAAAAAACCATGCTTTGGCGTGGTTTTTTTATCGGCTATTTATGTGTTTCAAATTAAAAATTATCCAATCTGAATCTCTGTCGGAGGATGCTTCAGGCGGCTTTTTTTCGGGGTTGCAATAAAGTAGGCTAGGGTTAAGGGACCCAAACGACCGGCGTACATCAAGAGCATTAATATGATCAAACTGGCAGGTTGCAGCTCTTCGGTTACGCCTCGTGACAAGCCGACGGTGCAGGCTGCTGAAACTGTCTCAAATAACAAATCTAGAAACTCATGATCAGGTTCAAGAATCAGTAAACTCATAAAGCCCATAATGATCAGTCCAGCGGTAATACAGACCACTGCCAAAGCTTTAAAGGTGGTTTTTTCGGAAATGGAGTGATTAAACAGGCGAATTTCATCTTCGCGGCGTAAAAAACTGATCACGCTGATCAATACAATAATAAAAGTACCGACTTTGATGCCACCTGCGGTACTTAAAGATCCTCCGCCAATAAACATCAGGATCATGGTGATCAGTGTCGAAGCATCTGTCATCTGATCTAAAGGTAGACTGTTAAACCCTGAAGAACGCGGGACAGTGGCATGAAACCAGGCATTTAAGGCTTGATCGCCCAGACTCAGGATTCCAAGGGTTTGCGGGTTCGACGCTTCTAAAATCCAGAGCAGAATAAAAGCCCCTAAGTTCAAACCCAGAATGGTGGAGAGAATCAGTTTGCTATTGGTGCTGAGCCTGGACCAGCGTTTATGTTTTTTTACATCCATCAGCACCAAAAAGCCGATCCCGCCGATGATGTACAGCATGCTAATGGTAAAGGTCACCAGATATTGCCCAGAAAAGCTCATTAAGCTATTGGGAAATAAAGAAAATCCACCATTGTTAAAGGCAGAGACGCTATAAAATGCTGCATAAAATAAAGCGTCACCCAAGGGGTAATCTTGCAGCCAGGCCAGGGTTAAAATCATAGTGCCAATAGCTTCAAAAAATAATGAATATAAAAAAACCGCCTTAATGGTAAAGCTGACTTTTTTTAAGCTGGTTTGTCCTATGGATTCCTGAGCCATGACCTGCTGTTTTAAGCCCATTCCTGGCACCAGACTCATGACCGCAAGAATTGCAAAAGTCATAAAGCCCAGACCACCACATTGCAACAAGAACATAATGATGATTTGGCCAAACATCGTATACGCTTCTCCGACGTTTACGACTGACAGGCCAGTAATGGTGACGGCAGAAGTGGCAGTAAAAATAGCATCCAGCCAGCTAATCTCCTGTTGATGGGCAATCGGCAGCATCAGCAGCAAAGAACCGATAAAAATCAGCCCGAGAAAACCCAAAGCCAGAAGGGCGGGCGGACTAAGATTTACCGTGTGATGTGAACTAAGGTCTGGTGTTTTCATAAGCGTTTAAAATATTTGGAAAGACGGCGTAAAGGTTCAAGCAGACCTTCAATGACCAGAATGTCGCCCTCTTGAAGCAGAATATCCGGAGCAGGGCTGTCGTCTATGCGGCTACCGCGTTTAAGCAGCAGGGTTTTAATTTCAGGCACATGGCTCATCAATTTACGTAGCGGCATGCCATGATGATCGGCATGGATTTCGACTTTGACAATATAATAATCATCTTCCAGTGCCATATAGCGGCTGACCATTGGATAGCTCAGAGACTGGGCAACACGTACGCCCATATCTTCTTCAGGATGAATAATTTTATCGACATTCAGATGGGTCAGAATCATATGATGAGCCTTGGATTTGGCTTTGACCCATATTTTTTTAACGCCCATGTTTTTCAGGTGTAGCACACAAAGAATGCTGGCCTCAATATCTTCACCAATCGCCACAACTACAGCTTCACAACGCTTGACATCCAGCTCATCCAAGACATGTTCATCGGTTGCATCGGCAATCACCGCATGTGTCAGCTGGTCAGAGATATTTTCAACATATTTTTTATTCAGATCGATGCCAATTACTTCATGTTTCAGCTCAATTAGCTGAGTTGCAACCGTTGCACCAAAGCTACCGAGTCCAATGACTGCAAATAATGCCATGGAAATGTTCCTAACTTTTTATTCAAATCGAATCTGCTTAATATCTTAAAGATTTTTAGAATAATCAGCTATCTACTATTACATAAATCCTGTATTTGTGGCCTTTTTTCAGAAAATCCAGGCAATAAAAAACCGCCTGTTCAGACGGTTTGATAATCTGCTCTTTATTTCAGGAAACGCTGATAACCCAGATTATTGGTAATCTCATCGTATGGATAGCTAATGCTTTCCAGAGTTTCAACCAGACCGTCCGGGTTTTGCTGTGCATCTTCAGCTTCCAGGCCCACCAGCACACGACCTTCTGCTGCGCCGTGGTTACGATAGTGGAACAGGGTAATGTTATGGGTAGGACCCAGACGCTCCAGGAACGTTAGCAATGCGCCTGGACGCTCCGGGAACTCCACGCGGAATAAGCGTTCATTTTCAATATCGGCATGACCGCCGATTAAATAACGGATATGCAGTTTTGCGACTTCATCATCGGATAGGTCGTCAACATCATAATGAAACTTAAGGTTTTCATAAATTTCCTGACGCTCTTTTTCACCATTCTTTAAACTGATGCCGACAAAAACCTGTGCCGCAGAAGCGTCACTGGCACGGTAGTTAAATTCCGTAATATTACGCCCTTGCAGGGCGCGGCAGAATTTCAGAAATGAGCCTTTTTCTTCAGGAATGGTCACGGCAAAAATGGCTTCTTTACGCTCGCCAAGTTCAGTACGCTCTGCAATATAACGTAAACGATCAAAGTTCATGTTGGCGCCGCAGACAATCGACACCATATTTTTATCGGTAATTTGATGTTCTTCAACGTATTTTTTAATACCTGCCAGCGCCATCGCACCTGATGGCTCAACAATGCTGCGGCACTCGTCATATGTATCTTTAATTGCAGCACAGATTTCGTCAGTATTGACCAGTACTACATTCGGCTCGACGATCGGGCCTGAGTTGTCTGATTTTTGCAGGCGAATCACTTCAAATGGTTTTTCACCAATCTGGGCCACCGCCGTTCCATCTGCAAATAAACCGACAGATGGAAGGGTCACACGCTCATTTGCTTCTAAAGCAGCTTTTAGGCAGGCAGATTCATCATATTCCACTGGAATGACTTTGACGTGTGGCGCCACATCTCCCAGATAGGCTGCAATCCCGGCAATCAGGCCGCCACCGCCAACCGCAACAAATACATAATCTACATCACGCCATTGACGCAGGATTTCATTGGCAATCGTACCTTGACCTGCCATCACCAGCTCATCGTCATAAGGCGGAATGAAGGTCATGCCATCATCTTGCGCACGCTGAATTGCATACTTGTTGGCGACATCAAATGAATCACCATGTAAAACCACTTCACCACCCAGGCGTTTAACGGCTTGTACTTTGATATCCGGTGTAGTTTTCGGCATCACAATAATGGCGCGAATCCCTAACTTTTTACCAGACAGTGCCACGCCTTGTGCATGGTTGCCTGCGGAAGCCGTAATAACGCCACGTTCGAGCTGGGATTTCGGTAATTGACTAATACGGTTGTAGGCACCGCGTAGTTTAAAAGAAAAGACCGGTTGTAAATCTTCACGCTTAAAACGAATGTTGTTATTGAGTCGTTCGCTAATTCGTGGCGCTGCTTCGAGTGGAGTTTCGATTGCAACATCGTAGACCGTTGCTTGTAAAATTTGTCGAACCAAACGAGACAGCATGTTAATTTTCCATCTAACAGTTTAAAATAGGCGCTTATTGTAACAAACCATACGGCTTTTCGGTTTAAAAATGCTGCAAAAGTCCAAAATAGTTGAGTGATGTCATGAGTCTATATGCAACCCAAGATGAGAAAAAACAGGCTGCGGCCAAAGCAGCTTTAAAACACTTACCAAAAGGGGGCATTTTAGGCATTGGTACAGGCAGTACCGTGAACTTTTTAATTGATCTTTTGCCAGAGCTTCAGCTGGAAGCAGCAGTGGCAAGCTCAGAAGCCACAGCAGAGCGTCTGAAAAAGCTGGGTATAGACGTGGTCGATATGAACAGCGTTGGCAGTTTAGATGCTTATGTAGATGGTGCCGATGAAATTGACCGTCATATGCACATGATCAAAGGTGGGGGCGCTGCGCTAACACGTGAAAAAATTGTTGCCTCTATTGCAAGAAAATTTGTATGTATCGTTGACGATTCAAAATGGGTGGAGCAATTGGGACGTGATTTCCCGCTTCCTGTAGAAGTGATCCCAATGGCACGTTCGGCTGTGGCACGTAAACTGGTTGCCCTGGGGGGAGATCCTGCTTATCGTGAAGGTGTAGTGACTGATAACGGTAATGTAATTCTGGATGTTTATAACCTGAATATCTTGAATGCTCTTGAGCTGGAAAGAAGCATCAACGATATTCCTGGCGTTGTCTGTAACGGAATTTTTGCATTAAATAAAGCCGATATTGCGATTGTCGCAACCAATCATGGAATTGAAGAACGCACTGCGGTTTAAGAGGTTTTCCCTGACCCTCCTTTTTAAAGGAGGGAACGTTTTTAATTTTGATCAGGCTCCTAGAAATTTTTAAAAGTTTGAATCTTCCTCTTTATTAAAAAAGGGGGGAGTGAGAGAAATGAATAAAATAGGATCTGTTGATCTTTCATAAATGGCTTGCTTGTGCTGTAAGCTAAAGCTGAGTAGAGATGAGGCATGAAACGAAAGGAGTAGCGAAACTGTTGCCAAGTTTCATAACGAAAGCATTTAGAATGACTAAGTTTCCTGCTTATGCCTTATCTCTGCTAAAAAAATCTTGCAAAATAGATCTCTCACTTCGCAAACATGGACGCAGTGTCAATAGACCCTAATGATTAAATATAAAAAATGACCCTAAACGACCTACCTGAAATTCAAATCATCCGAAATGCTCGCTCCAGACGTTTACGTTTACGTGTAGAGCATCAGCAGATCAAAATGACGGTGCCGGTTTCTTGCAGTAAGCAGCAAATACAAAGTTTTTTACAGCAGGCCGAATCCTGGTTATTAAAAACATGGAAAATTCAGCAGGAACAAGTACAAAGTATTGACCAGACTTTACCGGCACAATTGCAACTTTTTAATCAAGCCCAAGCTCTACAGGTTTGTTATCAAAGCCAAAAAAATAATTTTGTTTTTGAATCAGAAAAACTCCAGCTTTCTATCAGTGACCGGAATCCTGAAGCTTATTTAAAGGCATTTGTCATCGCCTATGCCAAGGAGCAGTTGCCGGGGTATTTGGTGCAAATCGCTCAGGAAACCGGGCTGTCTTTTAATGTCTGTCATATTCGTCAACCCAAAACCCGCTGGGGCAGTTGTTCAGCCAAACATGACATTATGCTCAACAGTGCGCTGGTGTTGTTTCCTCAAGAGATTGTGCGTTATGTAAGTGTACATGAACTTGCACATACTCACCATTTCGATCACAGCTCAAGGTTCTGGCAGTTGGTTGCTCAACATGATGCAAACTTTCAGCAACATCGTCAGTATTTAAAAAATACGTTTTTGCCATATTGGTGGAATTGTTAATCTATGTGTTTTTAGACAGCACGTTTTGCTAGCGCTTCTGTATAAATTATTTAGAATGTTTAAGTTTTATATTTCATGCGCATGTCAGCATAAACATACATACATTTTGCAATACAGACAGATTGTCAATAAAGCCTAATTGCATCAGCCTATAAGAATATAAAATTTAGCAGACTGCAGCTGGTTTTAATATTGGTATAACTATAGGCTGCTATGATTCCTAAATTGATCCGAATTTCGGTTATATAAAGGTGATCAATATGAAGTTGCATCGTTTAAATTGGTCTTATCTTAAGCTTATTCTTAATAGCCTAAGCAATTAAGACTTTATCATTTTCAGATTTTGGTTAAAATCGACACATAACTACTAGAATTTATTCACATGAATTGGAACCGGTTTAGCATCAGTCTCCTGATTATATTAATGTCTTTGCCGGCATTATTTTTCTATATGCTTTTTATCTTGAATATGCTCTCTCCTGACAATCCGATTTCTTATCACTGGACCAGTTATTTAGTCCTCATCTCTAGTGTATTGGCCTGGACGATTCTCTTTATTATGGCTCTACTCTGGAGTCGGGAAAGAGTAATTCCTAAATGGCTTGCGACGCTTGCAGTACTGCTTGCCATTATTGGCCTAACGCCGTTTACAGTTCAGGCTGATCCTATTGTGTTTTTGGCTATGCCAGGATTTTTCTTTGGGCTTTATCTGTGTTATCGCAGCTGGACAAAGTTAAATACCAATGAGGGGAATTAAACCGGTATGTGCTTTCAAGACTTTTAAAATCTCAACCCGCTGAAAATTATAAAAAAGCATCAATCCTGAGTAAAATGGTTTAGAAAGCCACAACTTCCTGTCATACTATTACGTTATAAAGAAAACAGACATTTTTGAGGTAAAGATCGTGATTTCAGTGGGTATTGTAGGCGGTACAGGCTATACAGGCGTTGAACTTTTACGTCTATTGCTGCGACATCCAAATGTTCAAGTGAAAGCACTTACATCACGTACGGAAGCAGGCCGTCGTGTGGATGATATGTTCCCGAGCTTACGCGGTCATACCGATCTTGAATTTTCTGATTTAAGTCAGGATTTACTTAAATCATGTGATGTGGTGTTTTTCGCAACTCCTCATGGTGTTGCCATGCAGCATGCTGAAGCCCTGGTGGCCGCAAATACCAAAGTGATTGATCTGGCAGCAGATTTCCGTTTACAGAATCTTGCCCAGTTTGAAAAGTGGTATGGCATGAAGCATGCATGTCCAGAACTGTTAAAAAATTCTGTGTATGGCTTATCTGAGCTGAATCGTGAAGACATCAAACAAGCCAGTGTAATTGGAAATCCGGGTTGTTATCCAACGACTGTACAGCTGGGTCTGGCACCAGTTTTACAAGCTAACGAAGTTTTGGTGAAGCCTGAGAGTATTATTATTGATGCGAAATCAGGTGTTTCTGGTGCAGGCCGTAAAGCCAGCTTGGGCATGATTTACTCTGAGAATTCAGATAACTTCAAGGCTTATGGAGTACCAGGTCATCGTCATCACCCGGAAATTGTTGAAGCCCTAGAAAATATCTCAGGACAGCAGGGTGTATTCGATCAGATCCTGTTTGTTCCGCATCTTGTCCCGATGATCCGCGGCATGTTGTCGACTATTTATATCGACCTTACCGAAGCTGGCCAGGCTGCAGATTTGCAGGCATTATATGAACAGTACTATGCTGGCGAAAAATTTGTAGATGTGATGCCGGCCGGCAGTTCACCTGAAACCCGTTCAGTACGTGGCGCCAATGAATTACGGATTGCTTTATATAAGCCACAGCCGGCCAAGCTGGTGATACTGGTCGTTCAAGACAATCTGGTTAAGGGTGCAGCAGGTCAGGCAGTGCAGAACATGAACCTGATGTTTGGTTTTGCAGAAGATGCTGGCTTGAATAATATCGGCTTATTACCATAAAAAACGTATTAGAACTTCACACACATTTAGATTTAGATTTAAATGTGTGTTTTGAATAAATCGAATTAGAGATCAAAATGCCGAATACAGACTCAAACGCGACGATCCCTCAAGAGCCGGATGAAAAAAAACCTTTGATGAAAGGCAGCAGTCCTCTGGTGGTTGGTGCAGTAGTATTGATGTTGGGCAGTGGCTTATTGGGCTATACGGTCGGACACCGTCAGGGTTTGACTGTGGTCGGATTTGATGCTGATGCTGAACAGTTGGTCGAAGTGGTACAAAAGCAGAAAGCCAGTCTGGAAAGCATGAATAAAAGCCTGAATACTGCGGTTCAGGAGCGAGATCTGGCGGTCAGTAATACCAATGACCTCTATTTAGCCATGACCAAAGCCCAGGATGAACAGGTTCAGGCAGAAAGTCTGGGTACAATTTACCGGGAAATTTTACGTCAGCGTGGTGGTTTGGCCTTGACTGTCCAGCATGTTGGCATTAAGCCTTTGCCAGACAATGCATTTGAATATCAGCTTGATCTGATTCAGGTCAGTCCAGGCAAAAATCGGGTATCCGGTTTAGTCGAAATGCGTCTGATCAAAGGCTCAGAAATTCTGGTCGTGCCGATGGAGGATAAGAGTTTCAATTTTGAAAACTATGAACGTCTTACTGGGCGCTGGACCATGCCCAAAGGCTTTAGACCAGAATTTATCGAAGTGCGCTTGACAGGTTCTAAACCGGTCACACGCCGTTTTAGCTGGGATCAAGGAAAAGCGGTAGAAAGTCCGTCTACTGTGTTGTCTGAAATTCCTAAGACCGAAGCAAATGCAAATTAAGTGTGAAATAGAAATCTTATGCCAAACAATAAACGTCAAATGTGTTTAAGTGATGTCAAAAATTCTTTTTATCAGTCTGGAATTGTTGATTGGCATATGAGTCCGCGTTTAAGCAACGAACCCGATCATGAGGGTGATTCAGATATTGCAGTACAGACTGCGCCTCCAGAATTAAAGCGTCCACCGATGTATGCAGTGGTATTGATGAATGACGATTATACCCCTATGGAGTTTGTAATTGAAATTTTACAACAATACTTTGCAATGAATCTTGACCAAGCAACTCAAGTGATGCTAACTGTACATTATGAAGGGAAAGGTATAGCTGGGGTCTATCCACGGGATATTGCGGAAACCAAAGCGAACCAAGTTAACAATTGCGCTCGATCTCAAGGTCATCCATTACTTTGCCAGATTGAGCCTAAAAACTAAGGGGGTTGCATGCTCAGTCGTCAATTAGAAGTATCACTACGTTTGGCTGTCAGCATGGCTCGTCAGAAGAGACATGAATTCCTGACAGTAGAGCATTTATTATTGGCTCTACTTGATAATGATTCAGCCGTTAATGCTCTTAAAGCATGTGGCGCGGACATTATCGTGCTGCGTAAAGAATTGGAAGATTACGTAGAACAACATACCCCTAAACTCGCTGAAAATAGCGATCAGGCACCTCATCCTACCGAAAGCTTTGACCGTATTTTGCAGCGTGCAATTTTCCATGTGCAATCCAGTGGTGGTGACCGGACGGTAGAAGGTGCAGATATTCTGGTGGCCATGTATTCTGAGCGGGATTCATTTGCCGTTTATTTGTTGAAACGTCACCAGATTAATCGCTTAACTTTGACCCAATATCTTTCGCACGGCACACGTAAGGATGATGTGCCGTCCGAAGAAGAAATTGAAGAGTTGGAAGGAGAGTCTGCATCTTCTGCGAATTCAGGACCGCTGGAACTCTATACCACCAATCTGAATGTAGAAGCCCAGCGTGGCAAAACAGACCCTTTAATTGGTCGTGAAAAAGAAATTGAACGTGCTGCACAGATTTTATGTCGCCGCCGTAAAAATAATCCATTATTGGTCGGTGACCCGGGCGTAGGTAAAACCTCGATCGCGGAAGGTCTGGCTTGGCTAATTGTGAACGGTAAAGCACCAAAACCGCTGGAAAATGCCGAGATATTTAGTCTGGATATTGGTGCTTTGGTCGCAGGAACCAAATATCGGGGTGATTTTGAAAAACGCCTGAAACAACTCCTCAATGCTTTAAAGAAAAAACCGGAAGCCATCCTGTTTATTGATGAAATTCATATGATTATTGGTGCAGGCTCGAGTATGGGGAGCACCATGGATGCCTCGAATCTGATCAAACCGGCACTGGCAAATGGTTCATTGCGTTGTATCGGTTCAACGACTTTTCAGGAATATCGTCAGGTTTTTGAAAAAGATCATGCCTTGTCGCGCCGTTTCCAGAAAATTGATGTGAATGAGCCTTCTATTTCAGAAACTATTGATATTTTGCGTGGTCTGAAATCGAAATTTGAAGATTTTCACCATGTTCAGTATGACGATCAGGCCTTGGTGTCCGCAGTAGAACTGTCTGCCAAGTTTATCAATGACCGTTTCTTGCCAGATAAGGCGATTGATGTAATTGATGAGGCAGGTGCACAGCGTCGTCTGAAAGCTGAGCAGGACAATAGCCCGATCACGGTGGAAAACATTGAGGATATTATTTCCAAGATTGCCCGTATTCCACCGAAAACAGTGTCTAAAGATGATAAGACTGTCCTTGAAAATCTGGAACGTGATCTAAAACGTGTGGTTTTTGGTCAGGATGAAGCCATTGAAGCGCTCGCTTCTGCTATTAAACTGTCACGTGCGGGCCTGAAATCTCCGGATAAGCCAGTTGGCAGCTTCGTTTTTGCAGGTCCTACAGGTGTAGGTAAGACTGAAGTCACTAAACAGCTGGCCAAGTTAATGGGTGTAGAGCTGGTCCGTTTTGATATGTCTGAATATATGGAACGTCATGCAGTATCTCGCCTGATCGGTGCGCCTCCGGGCTATGTTGGCTTTGATCAGGGGGGGCTGCTCACGGATGCAATTCACAAGCATCCGCATTGTGTGCTGCTTCTGGATGAAATTGAAAAGGCTCATCCAGATGTATTTAACCTGTTATTGCAGATCATGGATCATGGTTCACTAACAGATAATAATGGCCGCAAGTCGGACTTCCGGAATGTGGTTCTGGTGCTGACCACCAATATTGGCGCAGAAAGTATTTCCCGTGTCAGCATTGGTTTTATGGAGCAGGACAACAGCAATGACAACCAGGAAGCCATGAAGAAAGCCTTCTCACCTGAATTCCGTAACCGTCTGGACGGCGTGATTCAGTTTAAAGCTTTGGCAACTACAGTTATTGAAAATGTAGTTGATAAGTTCCTTACCGAACTTCAGGCACAACTGGATGAGAAGAAAGTCATTCTGGATGTGGATCACAGTGCCCGTGAATGGATGGCTGAACACGGCTATGACCGTTTAATGGGTGCTCGTCCAATGCAGCGACTGATTCAAGAACATCTGAAGAAGCCGCTGGCAGAAATGATTCTGTTTGGTGAGCTGGCAGAAAACGGTGGCAATGTGGCCGTATCCGTGAAAAAAGAAGATGGTAAAGCAGTTGGCTTGAAAATTGAAGTGTTTGAAGATCAGACCGCTGAACCTGCCTAAGCTTGAAGAAAGAATTAAACCCGTGCAAGCACGGGTTTTTTCATGCACTCATATTTTTTAATAAACTCAATCATACAGTTCAATAGTTAAATCATGGATATTCAAGTTACAAAGCTGTTCACCACGTTTTGCCTGTTTTTGGTCACGGCGCTTATGGAAATTTTGGGCTGTTATTTTCCTTACCTGATTCTAAATCAGGGGAGAAGCCACTGGTTATGGCTTCCTACTGCATTGGCATTGGCTGCTTTTGTCTGGTTATTAACATTACACCCAGCCGCTTCCGGGCGTATCTATGCGGCCTATGGGGGTATCTATGTTTTTTCAGCTTTGATATGGTTGCGCTTTGTTGATCAGGTGAGTCTGTCTCGCTGGGATTTACTGGGTGGAATGGTCGTGATTTTAGGTGCGCTGATTATTATGTTGCAGCCCCAAGGCTTGGTTCGTTAAACAACCTTTTAAATAAGAATTGTATAAAACCTTTTGAACCTTTACTTGAAAAATAATGCTATTTATTTTTTGGATAGTAGAGGGAGTATTTTCTAATGTTTTAAAGCTTCCGATAGGGGGGGGCAAACGGTATTATGCCAGAGCAGATAATCGGCGTTGAGGGCAAAGCTGATTCCATCTTGCAGTCTATTAAGAGTAAGAGTGTCTGCATCATTCATGGCGTGATGCAGAGCAAGACTAAATCATTTTATGCAGCAGATGAGCAAATCATTTGATACCGCAATCTTTCTGTTTAAGTTCCAGGGTGTAGCGATTTTTTTCTGAACTGAGCTCAAGCTGTACGGTATACGGATTTAGTTTTTGATACTCATGCTCAAAGAAAATCGGGCAGCTTTGCACTAGATTTTTCATAATGAGCTTTTGCACTTCTTTACGACCCAAATCTGTCTCAAACTGCGCAAAGTCCGGGGTGGTGATTACGCCCTTCAGGCTGGTTTTATTTGCAGTGAGTTGCAATTGCTCAATAACCGTATTTTGATCAATCTGTAATGGTAGGGTTTTGGAGTCTTCAGCGCTCAGTACTGCCAGCAATTCATTCAGCTCTGCTTTTTTCTGAATTTTGAACTTACTGTTAAGAATGCCTTTATTTTGCAGATATTGATCAAATTCAGAAGCATTCGCTTGCATGAACAGACTGCTGAGTCCTGCAATAACTGCGAAAGCCCAATATTTTTTTTGCATTAGCTTGTATCACTTTTTATATCGTCCCAACCCTGATTATAAGAGCTGAGACAAAAAAAGCACCAGAGATTGGTGCTTAATTTGTGAAGATGAGGATACATCTTAGTCTTTTTTCAGGTTCTCATTTAATAAGAACTCTACCAGTGCTTTTTGTGCATGCAGGCGGTTTTCGGCTTCATCCCACACCACAGCATTTTTATGCTCAAGCAGATTCTCAGAAATCTCTTCACCGCGATGTGCAGGCAAGCAGTGCATAAACAAACAGTCCGGATGAGCAAGATCCATAAGGCGCTCATTCACCTGATAATCAGCAAAGGCTTTTTCACGAATTTTCTGTTCTTCTTCCTGGCCCATGCTGGCCCAAACATCAGTGACAATCAGATCTGCATTGACCGCCGCATCTTCAGCTGTATCTACCAGCTCGACACAATGGGCAAATTCAGACAGGAATTTCTCTTGTGGTTCATAACTTTTAGGTGCGGCAACTTTCAGTTTAAAGCCCCACATATGCGCCGCTTCGATATAAGAGTTGCACATATTATTGCCATCACCAATCCAGGCCACAGTTTTACCTTCAATTGAGCCACGATGCTCAAGATAGGTCTGCATGTCAGCCAGTAGCTGGCAGGGATGATGATCATCGGTCAGCGCATTAATGACTGGAACTTTTGAATAAGAAGCAAAGCGCTCAACGATGTCATGACCAAAAGTACGGATCATTACGATATCCAGCATGCTGGAAATAACGCGTGCTGAGTCTTCAATAGGTTCACCACGACCTAACTGGGTATCACGTGATGACAGAAAAATAGCACTACCGCCAAACTGGCTCATGCCCGCTTCAAACGAAACGCGCGTACGGGTACTGGATTTCTCAAAAATCATGCCCATGACTTTGCCAACAAAGGGTTGGAAAACTTCATTATTATGCTGTTTGCGCTTGAGCTCAATAGCGCGTTGCAATATTTGGTTAAGTTCTAAAGTCGATAAATCGCGTAAAGTGAGAAAGTGACGGAGAGCCATTGGTTACTCCACAATAATTGCTGAAAATCCGATCAACAATTAGTTGTTGGTTAGTGAGTTAAGAAAAATACGGAATCGGCTAATATACTATATGAGATGGAAAATGCAAAAAAACTAGACTTTTTGATGACCTTCTAAAAAGCGGTCTACGCAGTAATGAATATACTTGGTAATTTCTTCATCACTCTCTTCTTCCTGAATTCCCATTAGAATACGCCATTCCAGATTGCGTAAAATACCAAAATATAACTGAGCCGAATACATTGGATTTTCACAACGTAGTACCCCTTTGGCATCTGCCTGTTCCAGAGCATTGGCAATTGAAGTCTGAACATGTACAGGTCCGCGTTGATGAATATGTAAAGCCAGATCTGGATTACGCTGACTCTGTTCAAAGACCAGACGCATAAATGCCGAATTTTCAGGCGTCATAATTTGATGATAAAAATTTAACAGAGTTTCTACCAAATAACGACGAAAATCCAAGGCCATCAATTCAATAGGAATGCTGATTTGTTCAAAAAACCTTTCACGACGATAGTCACAGATCGCTTTAAATAGCCCTTCTTTATTGCCAAAATATTTATAAATAGAAGCCTTGGAACCACCAGCATGCTGAACAATATCATCTAGTGAGACTGCATCATAACTATGCTCCAGAAAAAGCTCGGTTGCACTGACAAGCAACGCAATGCAACGATCATGGCCGCGTTTGGTTTGCGGTAGATCTTTGGCGAGAGGTTCCAGATGAGCAAGGTCTTGCATATTGGCTAAAAATTAATCAATTGAATGAAGTAGATATTGAGATTATAACAAATATATGTACAGCGTGCTGTGTAGAAGTGTATTTGGCTAGGGCGCTGGATATATTAATAGATGCTCCTACTAAGAGGAAGTAATGCTCATTTTATTTAATTTTTAGATGAACATTATTCTTAACAGCATGCTCTATTAAGAATAATGGCA
Organism: Acinetobacter sp. S4400-12; assembly: GCF_024129495.1. Classification (NCBI taxonomy): domain Bacteria; kingdom Pseudomonadati; phylum Pseudomonadota; class Gammaproteobacteria; order Moraxellales; family Moraxellaceae; genus Acinetobacter; species Acinetobacter sp. S4400-12. The sequence continues at coordinate 45,038 of NZ_JAMXYB010000019.1, forward strand.
ATCACGAAAAACAGGTCGGCAATAAAAACCTATTATTTGACTAAAGTGTTAGAGTATTTGTTCTAGAATGGAATGGTGTACACCAAGCAAATTGGTATACTCAAATTTCAATAATTATAGCCAGAACTGTGGAAGGGAAGATGACAGAACAAATGTCTGCAGGTTTAAAGTTTAGACAAGCACTTGAAGTCGAAAAACCATTACAAATTATGGGTACCGTAAATGCCTATGCTGCCATGATGGCCAAACAGGTCGGTTATAAAGCCATTTATCTCTCTGGTGCTGGTGTAGCAAACTATTCTTATGGGTTACCAGATCTTGGAATGACCAGTCTAGATAATGTTCTGGAAGATGTACGCCGCATTACTGAGCGTGTCGATACGCCACTTTTGGTTGATATTGATACAGGCTGGGGCGGTGCATTCAATATTTCACGTAGCATTAAACAGATGATTGCGGCTGGTGCAGCGGCGGTCCATATTGAAGATCAGGTGGCACAAAAGCGTTGCGGTCACCGTCCGAATAAGGAAATTGTAAGCCAGCAGGAAATGGTGGACCGGATTAAGGCAGCAGTGGATGCCAAAACCGATTCCAATTTTGTGGTGATGGCACGTACCGATGCGCTACAAAAAGAAGGTCTGCAGGCTGTTATTGACCGCGCTTGTGCCTGTGTTGAAGCGGGCGCAGATGCAATTTTTGCCGAAGCCATGACGGACATCACCATGTACCGTACCGTTTGTGATGCTGTAGGGGTGCCGGTACTGGCCAATATTACCGAATTTGGCGATACGCCATATTATACGACGGAAGAACTGGCCGAGCAGGGCATACGTATGGTCTTGTATCCACTTTCTGCAACGCGCGCCATGCAAAAAGCAGCACTTGAGGTGATGCGCTCCGTTCGTGAACATGGTACACAGGTACATGTTTTAGATCAGATGCAACAACGAAAAGAACTTTACGAATTTTTAGACTATCACAGCTTTGAAAACACATTAGATAAACTGTTTAAACAGGAGAATTAAAACAATGGCTGAAGGAAAAGTACTTACTGGCGCAGGATTGCGCGGACAAGTGGCAGGGAAAACTTCACTTTCAACCGTCGGTAAAAGTGGTGCAGGTCTGACCTATCGCGGTTATGACGTGCAGGATCTGGCAGAAAACTGTCAGTTTGAAGAAGTAGCTTATTTAATATTCTTTGGTGAATTGCCAGATTCAGAACAATTAGCAGCCTATAAAGCAAAATTAAAATCTTTACGTGCCTTGCCGCAAGCCCTAAAAGAAGTGCTTGAGCGTATTCCTGCAGATTCACATCCTATGGATGTAATGCGTACAGGGGTTTCCATGTTAGGTAACCTGGAAGCTGAACAGTCCTTCGAACAGCAGCAGGATATCGCAGATCGTATCCTGGCCACCTTACCTGCGATCATCTGCTACTGGTATCGTTATAGCCACGATGGTGTACGTATTGAAGAAAATACCGATGATGATTCTATCGGCGCACAATTCCTGCATCTGTTGCATGGTGAAAAATCCAATGAGTTGCATGAGCAGGTTATGAACGTGTCTCTCATTTTATATGCAGAGCATGAATTTAATGCTTCAACCTTTACGGCTCGTGTCTGTGCCTCTACTCTGTCTGATATGCATTCCTGTATCACTGGAGCGATTGGTTCCCTACGTGGGCCTTTGCATGGTGGTGCCAATGAAGCAGCAATGGATATGATTGAAAACTGGCAGTCTCCAGAAGAAGCTGAACGCGAAATGCTGGGCATGCTGGAACGTAAAGAAAAAATCATGGGTTTCGGACATGCAATTTACAAAGACTCTGATCCGCGTAATGCCATTATTAAAGTCTGGTCTGAGCGTCTGGCCAAAGATGTGGGTGATACCGTATTGTATCCGGTTTCTGTACGTTGTGAAGAAGTGATGTGGCGTGAGAAAAAACTATTCTGTAATGCCGATTTCTTTCATGCTTCGGCATACCACTTTATGCGGATTCCAACCAAGCTGTTCACCCCGATTTTCGTCATGTCACGTATAACTGGCTGGGCAGCGCATGTGATGGAACAGCGTGCGGATAACCGTATTATCCGTCCAAGCGCAGACTATACCGGTCCAGAGCTGCGAAAAGTCATTCCTATTGCAGAGCGTAGTTCAGCAGCTTGATCTGAATACTGAGTTGCTGATTAAAAAAATAAAGCCTCATGAGAGGCTTTATTTTTATTAAACTCAAGCTTAACGGCTTAACAGTACCGGGTCTTCAATGGTATAACCGGTTTCAAAAGGAATCCCCAAATATTTGATTGTCACCAGCGTTTTATTCTGTTTAGGAACTTTATAGGCCTGGCTGATTTTTAAACCTTGCTGATAACTGACCGCTTGATGAGTCAGACTTTTTTGTGAGCCAGATTTTACTTGATATTGATAGGTCCATTTTGGCACTTTCTCTTGTGGATCATACCAGGCAGACGCATAGCCTTTGCTGGTTTTTAATAATTCAAGTCGAATATTCTGTTTTTTTACCGGAATGACTGGAATTAAACGCTTCTTGATTTTGGCAATTTCCTGATCAAATTTTTGACTACTTTGATCATAATCAATACGTTTGGTCTTCGGATTAATATACAGGGAATTCACCATCACCAGCTGGTTTGGCTGCTTGGATTTAAAATTATAATAATACAGTTGCGGTAAACGGCCTCGGCCATCCAGATAATGGCGCATCAGGTAGAGCTTTTGATCTTTAACCTCATACCCTAAGACTTCAATATTCTGAGGTCCGCCCACTGTGGCAAACGCCGCACAAGGCAAACCAACCAGTAAAACTGAAATGATAGCTTTTATTTTCATTGCTCATTAAACCTTATTATAGTGAGGATAAGCTTAATTTATCTTAAAATAGGGTAGAAATAATGAAGTCTTACTGATTGAGCAGATTAATCATATCATGTGCCAAAACTGCTACCAATTTGTTTAAACGCTGCTGAGGGGTACCTTTCAAATAGTAGTGGAACTGATGAACCTGAACTCCATCATCAATCGCGATAAAAAACGTGCCTTCCGGTTTTTCTGGTGTAGCACTGCCTCCAGGCTTAAGCAGGCCAGTACAGGCAATCACCCAGTCTGCATCCTGAAACATTTTTTTGCCTGCCTGAGCCAATGCAACAGTGACAGGCATAGATTCTGCGGTGTAACTATTGATTAGATCCTGTGATAGACCCAGTACCGAGACTTTGACACCGACGTCATAGCAGACCAAACCGCCCAGTAAAGTTTCGGCACCTTCTCCTTTACAGATGGAGAATTGACTGGTCAGATACCCAGAACTCGCACTTTCAATGAAGGCGATCTTGATCTCTTTTTCTTCAAGTAATTCACAACATGTTTTAAGCATAGTGCACATTTTGATAAGAGATAGCTTAAGTTTAATTTAGACCGGTTCTGGCTGGGTATCAACTCTGAATAGGGCTTTAATTTTGATATAAGGTAAAAATAAATTGCAAATTTATAAATTTGTAGCTTAAAAGAAGAGCTAGGGGCTGACTGTTTAAAGCTTGGGCAATCTCTGCAATTAATAGTTTCTTCCTCATAGGAATAATGGTAAAACAAAAATAAAGAGCTGAGTAAAAGTAGGTGGTAAGAATGAAAACTACAGTAAAATATGTCGTATTAAAAAGTCTGGACTATCAATTGGGTACACCTTTATTTCAGGAAGAAATTGATGCGGATGGCCAATATTTTGATCAAATTCCCCCTACTATTTCTTATCAAAATCTGAATTTTAAAGTAACCAGTAAAGAGTTAAAGCGTCTGTATCTCGCTGAAGAGCAGGAAGAATCACAAACGATTATTGTAAAAGTGATTGCTCAATACGATAAATAACTGCAACATCCATCAGGTCTTTTAGATATTCATACAAGGCCTGATTTTCTTATAAATATTATTGCCTTATTTATAAGATCTCTTGCGAAAGTTGTTATTGCAAGTTCATCCGGTTTACCAGTGCAGCGATTAAATTAATGCGTAAACCGAATCTTTTCCGTCTATTTCGATAGCGTTCACTTAGTATTCTAAATCTTTTCAATTGACTGTTAATATGTTCGATTACAACTCGTATTTTTCCAATCATTTTATTGTAATTTTTCTCAGCATCAAATAAGGGTAAATTCTTCTTTTTCTTTATTGGCATCAATAATTTAAAGCCATCTTGCTCTAATCCGTAGTACCCTAAATCGGTCATAACATAGTCACAATGTTTGAATTTCTTAACTGTTTTTCTTGCCAATTTAATATCATGCTGACTGCCAGACGATATATCTACTCCTATGATTTGTTTGCTCTTCGGATGATAGATCACTTGGGCTTTTAACGTATGTTTCTTCTTTTTACCACTGTAGAACTTACTGTGATTTTTTTTTCGGGCGTTCTATTAAACATTCTGTCGCATCAATAATTACCCAGTTAAATTGTTCGTCTGCTGTGGTAATGCTGCGTTTTGGCAGGGTAAAACGTCTTGATTTCATTAATGCATCTTCAACCTTTTTAATAGTTCGATTCACATTACTTTCAGCGATATGGTAATTTGCCGCCAATTCCAATTGGGTGTTGTAGCTCCGTAAGTAATTGAGTGTTAATAATAATTGATCCTCTATAGCTAAAGTATGAGGACGCCCTAATTTCTTTTTAAGTGATTCTGCTTCTTTTAAAACTTCGACCATTTCACTAAAAACTGCTCGAGGTACACCAACCAAGCGCTGGAATTCAGAATCTGAAAAACGATTTAATTTCTGATATTTCATGAAATCTATATTAGACTTCTTTCATAAGTCATTTTTTACTCAGTTCTAAATTATAGATTCCCGCAATTAGATTGAATCTTAATCCTAGTCTTTTGCCTCGATTGCGATATCGTTCGGCAAGGATCTTGAAAGTTTTCAAACTGCCAAATACATGCTCAATCCCAATTCTTCTTTTATTGATTTCCTGATTATAGGTTTTTAATTCAGGATCCAGTTTACAACGCTTCTTTGCTTTTAATGGCAACAAGCTATTTGGATACACTGTATAAATTCCCTGATAACCCTTATCTGCAAGGATAAATGCACCTGCAG
>NZ_JAMXYB010000020.1:0-46064 GCF_024129495.1 Acinetobacter sp. S4400-12
AATCGCAATGGACCCAGGTCTGCGTTTTGCGATCCGTGAAGGTGGTCGTACAGTAGGTGCTGGTGTAGTTGCTAAAGTAACTGCATAATCACTGATTGTGTCAAAAAAGCGCTCCTGTGGAGCGCTTTTTTTATATTTGTCTTTATAAAATTCAGCCTTAATCTCCAGCTTAAATTGTCTGACAGTTTATTAAAAAGCTGTCCTTAAGTGATATTTTACTGACCTTAACTGCAATTATGAGAAAAATTCCACGCAGTAAGATAAATCTAAGAATTCCAAGATTATATTTTCAGGTCTAAAAGCACTTGAATGGAGAAGGGCATGAACGCTAAAGTAAAAATTACCAATCGGGCTGGTGCAAGCTTTCCAGTACGCCGGATGAATTTCGAGTTTGAACAGGTCCCAGAATATTGGATGAGTGGTTCGGCAGGTCTGACCCACTTTATGACAGCACTCTCGGCATTATTTCCAGCAGGTGAAAAATTTTTTATTGATTCGGTTCGTGCTGTACGCCAGCATCCCGCCATCAAAGACAATGAAGCCCTCCAAAAAGAAATTTCTGCTTTTATTGGTCAAGAAGCCATGCATACTCAAGAGCATGTCGGTTTTAATGCGTCGGCCCAGCGTTATGGTCATGATGTCGATGCGCTTGACCGTCAGACAGACCGAGTGATTCAAACGGTACGTAAGTTTTTTGCTGTACTTGGTAAGCCATTTGGGATTAGTCAGGAGATGGTTGATCTGACCGCAACTACGGCTCTTGAGCATTTTACTGCAACCATTGCCTCCCAGTTGCTGAGTAATGAGCATATTCAGGAGCTGATGAAAGATGAGACCATGAAAACCATGTGGCTGTGGCATGCGATTGAGGAAAATGAGCATAAGGCCGTGGCCTATGATGTATTCGAGGGTGTTTTTGGTAAAGGTTCTAAATCCTATCTATTGCGTACCAGTTCTTTAGTGGCTGCGATGGTGACTTTATTCTTTGTACATAGCTATTTTATCCTGCGCTTATTAAAAGAAGATCAGCATCTGAATATATCGGCATTGAAAGATATTTATATTTTTGGTTATAGCCCATCCAAAGGAATTATTGCAGGTATGACCAAAGAAATGCTGATGTATTTTAAACCAGGATTTCATCCTAATGACCTGGATAGCCGGAGTTTACTGAGCAGCTGGAAGCAGAAACTCGGTTTATAGAGTGAAAAGCTGAAGAGCGATTGAGATCGCTCTTTTTTTTACTCGATTTTTTAAATAAAGTTTCTATAATGCGGAGGTTGATTTTATATAAGATGAACGAAGATGATTCGTTTAATGCAAGTTGCTGATCTGGAGCGTGTTAGCCAGATCGAAAGTCTGGTTCAGTCGCACCCTTGGACTTTCAATCAATTCAAAGAAGCAGTCAGGGCCTATCAAAGTACTGTGATTGAGCAGGCAGGACAAGTGGTAGGCTTTTGTATTTTGCAGCCGGTTGTGGATGAAGCCAATCTGCTATTGATGGCAATTGATCCTGCACAGCAGGGCAAAGGCCTGGGTTTTGAGTTATTAGACCAGTCGATTGCTTTGCTGAAAAATAATCCGGTACAGATTTTTTTAGAAGTTCGTGAGCGTAATGTCGCTGCCATTAAGCTGTATGAAAAGTCTGGTTTTCATCAGATTGATTTAAGAAAAAATTATTATCCAAATCCAGATGGCACACGTGAGCATGCAATTATCATGGTCAAAGCCTGTACGGATGACTTTGCCAGTCTATTTAAATCATAACAGCAAAAAAGATACTATTTAATGATCTGATGATTCCATCCGCTGGGCAAAGTCGTCATCAAGGAGTTTCCCAAGTGTTCGATTTCTGTAGCACTTAATGGGCGATTCAGGCGACGCCATTGCCCATCAATCAGCAACTCTAAAGGCAGATAACGGGACTTATAATTCATTTTATAAGAATGTGGCACCCAATAGCCCAGATAAATAAATCGCAATCCGATTTTTTTTGCATGTTCAATTTGTTTCAGAATAGCAAATACACCGAGAGAGCGGCGGTTTTCATCGGGATCAAAGAAGGTATATACTGCTGAAATCCCATCATCCAGCAGATCACATGCGGATACCGCAATCAGGTGTTCACCTTGCCATAGTTCCAGAAAGAAGCTCTCTGCGCAGCTTTGCAGCAGAAACTTTTCAAACTGGTCTCGACTTGGTGGATACATGTCGCCATCAGCATGACGCTCATGAATGTAGCGTTCGTATAAAGCATAATGGAGATCGCTGGCCTGATCTGGGCTGGTAATTCGCATGCTCAGATCTTGATTACGTTTCCAGGCCTTTTTTTGAGAACTATTCATCTCGAATTCATGCACAGGAACGCGACAAGACAAACATTGACGGCATAGATGGCATTCGGGCCGATAAACAAAATCACCACTGCGACGGAAGCCGGTACGCGAGAGTTCAGACAAGGTCAGGACGTCAATGCGGTGCGAAGGATCGAGAAAAACCATGCGTGCTGATTTGTTTGGTAAATAGCTGCAATCGTGTGGCGGCGTAATATAGTACTGTAAATCATTCAGTAGGGACTTAGGGTGATAAGAGTTCATGGCAAGTACCCTCTGTTTATTTTCATTCGATTAAGCGCGCGTTCTGCGCTATTGTTTTACTTGAAAATACACCTTCCTGATAGCTTTTCCAATTGACTGCTGGCTGTTTGATTACATCTTGTAACGATTTAAGGTATGTCTGGCGAGAAATCGTACAGGCACCCAAGCTTAGCAGATGATCGTTGACCAGTTGGCAGTCGATCCAGGGCAGCTGGTTTTCCTGTCCGATCAGCATCAGGGTGTAAAAAGCCATTTTCGATACATCGGTTTGGGTACTAAACATAGATTCCCCAAAACAGCCTTGACCGATGGTCACGCCATATAAGCCGCCAACCAACTGTGTCTCATCCCAGACTTCAATACTATAAGCATAGCCGGCGGTAAACATCTGACAATAGCCTTGAATAATGTCTTCACTGATCCAGGTCTCATTGGCATAGCTGCGTGGTAAAGCGCAGGCCCGAATGACTTTTTCAAAGGCCTGATTGATGCTAATCCGATAATCCTTTTTTTTCATACTGCGAATCAGGGATTTACTCGGGTGATAATCCTGCGGACGAATAATGCAGCGCGGTTCCGGGCTCCACCAGCAAATTGGATCGCCTTCAGAAAACCAAGGAAATAAGCCATGACTATAGGCTTCATATAAGGTAGCAGGGGAGAGATCAGCACCAATACAGATCAGGCCTTCGCCTTCAGGATCAACTTCTACCGGATCGGGAAAAACAAACTGTGAAGGTATAAGGTAATGCATGCAAACACCTGATTTTAAAATAGTCTATTTTTATCATACCTAAAAAAGCCGCCCAAGATGGACGGCTTTTGATTTTCTCATGGGTTAGGCTAGTTTGCCCATCGCATCGAGATATTTTTCTGCATCGAGGGCCGCCATACAGCCTGAACCTGCAGATGTGATTGCCTGACGATAAACGCTGTCTGCAATATCACCTGCTGCAAATACACCTGGAACCGAAGTCTGGGTCGCATTTCCAGCAGTACCGCTTTGTACCTGAATATAACCATCACGAAGCTCTAACTGGCCTTCAAACATGGTGCTATTGGGCTTATGACCAATTGCCACAAACATACCCGTCACATCAACGTTTTGAGTAGAGTCATCTTGGGTTGATTTAAGACGAACTGAGGTCACACCAGATTGCGCATCACCTAGAACTTCATCAACCTGATGATTCCAGATAATGCTGATCTTGCCTTCTTTCTCTTTTTCAAAAAGTTGCGATTGGAGGATTTTTTCTGCACGCAGGCTGTCACGGCGGTGTACCAGCGTGACATGGGAAGCAATATTGGAAAGATACAGGGCTTCTTCAACCGCAGTATTTCCTCCACCGACCACCATCACTTTCTGGTTTTTATAGAAGAAACCATCACAGGTCGCGCAGGCGCTTACACCCTGACCCATAAAGGCTGCTTCTGATTCCAGACCTAAATATTGTGCTGTTGCACCTGTACAGATGATCAGTGCATCACAGGTGAACTCTTCCATATCACCTTTGAGAACAAATGGACGCTGACTCAGATCGACTTCATTAATATGATCATAGACAATTTCGGTCCCAAAACGTTCTGCATGGGCTTGCATACGTTCCATTAATGCTGGACCTGTCAGGCCTTCAGGATCCCCAGGCCAGTTATCGACTTCAGTCGTAGTGGTCAGTTGGCCGCCAAGTTGCAGTCCTGCGATTAAGGTCGGCTTTAAATTAGCACGCGCTGCGTAGACAGCTGCGCTATAACCTGCAGGGCCAGAACCTAAAATAATCAGTCGTGAGTGACGTGCGCTCATCAGCCGTATCCTTTTTTTATTTAGAAATTTATTGAATTATACGTGAAACTGTATAAAAGTTGTGTGAGATTAAAGTCGATATTGTTGATCAGTGAAATCGATTGGGGCTATATCGCGCTATAAAGAAGACCTACACAATAATGCATCTTTTTTCACAGAACAGGTGCATAATATACATTTTATTGCGACGCTTTTTTTCAAGCATAGAAGCAAAAGAATATTCATGAAGAATTGGTTACAGGACAGTATATGACAGCGGTGTCGAGTGCCTATGCACAGCGCTTAGTAATGACATTATTTTTAGTCTCATTTGGGATTTATCTGTTTCTTGCAACAGTGACCTATACGCCATTTGATCCGGGATGGATGCATATCTCTAGCGATACGCAGACCGTTTCCAATGCAAGTGGCGTTGCTGGAGCCTGGATTTCAGATCTGTTATTCGGCTTTCTCGGCTGGGCCAGTTTGCTGCTCCCTGTCTATCTGTTTGTGGAGGCAATACAGGTCTGGTGGCCGCACAGCTTCCTGAATCGTCCATTCCGCTATGCTGCCCAGTTCTTCCTGTTATTGACCAGTTCTGCGCTGCTGTTTCTATTCTGGCAAGTTCCTGCGGATACGCTGGATAACTCTTCAGGGGGAATTATCGGCTACGAACTGGGTCAGAGCCTTGAGCAGTTGCTCACTGTTTATGGCGCTACATTCTTCCTGCTGGTGCTTTGGGTGGTGCTATTTACGCTGGCTTTTGGCGTGAAGTGGAACAAGACCTGGAGCAGTCTGAAAGCAACGCCTGCCTATTTGCAGGATCTCTTTTATCGCAATGTGCCAGAAGGCATGTCAGACTTTGACCGTACAGCGCCGGTCATCAAAAAAGAAGCCGCCAAAACTGCTGCCCAGAAAGTCAGCGTGCCTGTGACTGCTGCACCGGAACATAAACTGGTTGACGTTGATCCTGTGGTGCGTGATCAGGTGGCGGAACGTTTATTTGATGATTTTGCACATAAAGAAGCGCAGCAGATACAGATAGAAGAAGTTCAAGCTGAAGCGCCGGTACTGCAGCCGGAACCTGATGTTGCAATACCAGTTCCCCAGCATTCCGACCGTGTGGTCGCAACAGGGGAGGTGTGGCGTGCCTTGAATTCAAATGAAGACCAGCGCCATGCGCAGGATATTGATGCCTTGCTTAAAGCGGCAGAAGAAGAGCAACATCAGCCCGCGTTTGAAGCCCCGCATGCTTCTGCCTCTGGACAGCCAAGCCCGGCGCATCCTCATAAAACAGGGCTGGACTGGGATGATAACGCGATTTTTGATGAATTGCTGGCTGCTGTGCCTCAAGGGAAAACAGCAAGCGATGTACATAGCCCGTTTACGGCAGCAAGTAGCAATAAAACGTTAAGAGTGGTTGAGAATACACCGGCCACTGCTGTACCTGTAGCTGCATCAATCGGCGTTGCCCATCGCGTTGAAAATACTGCGCTGGAAGTGGATTTTGATGATCTGGATGATTTGCTGGTTGCAGAAGATGAACCTAAACCAGTACGTGCATCCAGCTATGCACAATCTTCTGCCTTTGTGCAGGCACCGATTCAGCGTGCAGAGTCCGTAGTCAGCTCTGCGGCAACAAATGCGGCAGTGCATGAGGCATTGTCTAAGGAAGAGTTTATCGACGCTTGGCAGGAAACTGCTGGAAAGCCGCAAGATGAAGACGAATTTGACTTTGATGCACCTCTAACCGATGCTGCCGGCCGTCCGATGTCACGCGCCATGCAGGTGGCTGAACGCCGTAAAGATTTATCACCTTTGCCGGGTCTGGATTTGCTGGATGAGGTCGACCCCAACAAGAAAGTAAATTTTACCGAAGAACAGTTGTCGCGTTTATCCGAGTTACTGGAAATCAAGCTACAGGAATTTAATGTCAAGGCCAAAGTGGTAGAGGCTCAGCCAGGCCCAGTCGTCACCCGTTTTGAGCTGGATCTTGCCCCGGGCGTGAAAGCCTCTAAAGTCACGAATATTTCCCGTGATCTGGCACGTTCGATGTCCATGGCCTCCGTACGTGTAGTTGAGGTAATTCCGGGCAAGCCGTATATCGGCATTGAAGTACCGAACAGTACCCGTGAAATGGTACGTTTGATTGAGCTTTTGACCATTCCTGCCTTTACAGATCCGAACAGCATTCTTTCGATGGCAATGGGCAAGGATATTTCTGGCAATCCGGTGATTGCCGATCTAGGGAAAGCACCGCATATGCTGGTCGCGGGTACGACCGGTTCAGGTAAATCGGTAGCAGTGAACTCGATGATTCTGTCGATGCTGCTCAAATATACGCCTGACCAGTTACGCCTGATTCTGATTGATCCGAAACAGCTGGAACTGGCCAACTATAATGATATTCCTCATCTATTAACGCCAGTGGTGACGGATATGAAAGATGCGGTGAGTGCATTGAACTGGTGTGTTAATGAGATGGAACGCCGTTACAAACTGATGTCTTTCCTGAAAATCCGTAAGCTGAGTGACTATAACCGTAAGGTCGAAGAAGCAATTGCCAATGGTGAAGAGCTATTTGACCCAACCTGGAAAGCCAGTGAATCGGTCGCAGGAGAGCGCGCACCGCGCTTAATGCCATTGCCTTCAATTGTGATTGTCGCGGATGAATTCGCAGATATGATCATGCAAGTCGGTAAAAAAGCCGAAGAAATGATCACACGTCTGGCGCAGAAATCCCGTGCTGCCGGTATTCACCTGTTGTTGGCTACCCAGCGTCCATCGGTGGATGTTATTACTGGTCTGATTAAGGCCAACATTCCAACCCGGGTTGCGTTACGGGTGAACTCCAAGATTGACTCACGTACCATTCTGGATGCAGGTGGTGCAGAAGATTTACTTGGTCATGGTGATATGCTGTTTCTTGGTCCCGGTAAAATCGAGCCGGAGCGTGTGCATGGTGCCTTTATTGCTGATGATGAGGTGAACCGGATCTGTGATGCCTGGCGTGAACGGGGTGCACCGAACTATGTGGATGAAATTCTGACGCCTTATGATGAAGAACCATCCAGCCGTGGCTTTGAAGATGGAGGCGAAGGTGGTTCTGATCGGGATGCCCTATATGACCAGTGTGTAGCCTTTGTACTGGAAACCCGTAAAGCTTCCACCTCTTCCTTGCAGCGCAAGTTTAGTTTGGGTTATAACCGTGCTGCCCGCATCATTGACCAGATGGAGGAAAATGGCATTGTCAGCTCTATGGGTGCCAATGGTAAGCGTGAGATTCTGGTGTAAATCTGAAATGCTCAAGTAAATAAAAAAGCCTGCTTTCAAGCAGGCTTTTTTATTTATTATTCACATCAGGCAAATTTTTCTAAGACTGCCAGAAACTCGGCGCTTTGACGCGGAAAAGTTGCAATCACATCATGAATACGCTGACCTTCAGGATTCGTGGCATTAATATCACGACCATCAGCGACAAACTTGGTCAACAAGCGCTCATAGTCCAAAGGGCGCATATGTTTGAAGGCATGATAAAGCACATGAAAATCTGCATGAACACCCGCAGGAGGAAGCTGATTCAGGTAGGCAAATACACGTTCATCTGACCATTCTTCGTTAAAGGTCGCAGGTTGAGATAATGCCATCGCAATCTCCTCGATTTAATTCTTCGGCATGAAAAAGGCAAAATATTGAAGGCAGGGAAAAGCCATATTTTTCTGCCTGCCACATATTCTGCCTTGAATCAATTTGCTTGACCAATCAAAAATCAGATTATCGCTCTTCAGGTAAATTGATATTCATTTCAAGCATTTCAATATTGGCCTCAGAGCGAACCTGCATTTGAATATGATTCTCATCCACGCCACGGACGTAGCGATTGACTACCTGCATGATTTCCGTTTTCATCTGGTCAATTTTGTCCTGACTTAAACGGCGTCCTAAACCCTGTTCAGATGCCACGATCACCTTTAAACGATCCTTGGCAGTCTGTGCGCTTGGGGCTTTTTCCTCGCTACTAAAAAGTTTACTCCAGAATCCTGCCATGTTTACGCTCCAAATAATCGTGCTAACCAGCCCTTCGGTTTTACCTCAATATGACGGTAAGGACGCTCTTCACCGAGGAAGCGAGCAACCAGATCATCATAAGCCTGACCTGCAGCAGACTCAGTGAAGTGAATCACAGGTTTACCTTCGTTAGACGCTTGTAATACGCTTGGGCACTCAGGAATCACGCCTAAGGTTGGTACACGTAAAATATCTTTTGAGATGTCATCAATCGTCAGCATTTCCTGTTTATCAGCACGTTCCGGGTTGAAACGGGTAATACATAGATGCTTACGGATACGACCTTCGTTTTGTTCTACTTTTTTAGTTTTACTGTCGAGCATGCCAATGATACGGTCAGAGTCACGTACTGATGAAATCTCAGGATTCGTCACAATGATGGCTTCATCTGCATGATACATGGCCAGAATCGCACCACGCTCAATACCCGCCGGGGAGTCACAGATAATATAATCAAATTCCTGTGACAACTCATCCATAACACGCTGAACACCTTCGTCAGTCAGGGCGTCTTTATCACGTGTTTGTGAAGCCGGTAAAATATATAAATTTTCAATATCTTTATCGCGAATCAGTGCTTGTTGTAGTCGTGCTTCGTTATTCAAAACATTTACAAAATCATATACCACACGGCGTTCACAGCCCATAATCAAATCTAGGTTACGCAAGCCTACATCAAAATCGATTACCACAGTTTTGTGGCCACGTAGGGCTAAACCTGTTGCAAAAGATGCACTTGTTGTAGTTTTACCTACACCACCTTTGCCTGATGTTACGACAACAATTTTCGCCACCGAATCCACTCCTGTTATGGTTCAAATCCCCTATAAAAAATGGGGGTTATTTGGTGTTTATTTATACATTAAAATTGTAGAGCCTCAAATACAAGCTCTTGTTGATCATTCAAATAAATATGCACAGATTTTTTCAATACATGTGCTGGAATGTCATCGGCCACACAATAGGTTCCTGCAATCGAAACCAGCTCTGCTTCAAGTGCATGACAGAAAATACGTGCTGCATGATTGCCACCTGCACCTGCAATTACCCGGCCACGCGCACTACCATAGATATGAATATTGCCTGATGCAATCACTTCTGAACCGCTGTTGATTCCGGCAGTGATAATAATGTCACCTTGATGCTGCACAATACATTGGCCGGTGCGCAAGATTTCATCATGATAAGACGTCACATGGGCAATGACGGGTGCTGAATCTGCCTGCTGGTCATCGGCCGCTTCAGGTTTCACCTCAACCACCTGCTCCTTGCTGGCTTTAATCTCTTGCATTTGGCGATCAGGGGGTAGCACCGGGAACTGAATGGCGCGGGCCTGATCACCTAAAATACCTTCAGTCACAGCCATTGGCTGGACTTCCAGATCAATCAGCAATTGGATCAGGGCAATGAGTTCCTGGTCGACTGAACTTTCAATAACTGCCAAAGTACCCGGTGGAAATGCAGCTTGTAATTTGGGTGTAAGTTGCTGGCGGATGGCATGATGATCATTTGTGTCCAGGCTAATGCGCAGCGCATTGACCATTCTGCCTTTTATCCGTATGTCAGCCATAGTTCTTCCTTAATACTTCTGACCTGCTGGTTTATATCGAAGCAATGTTGTAAATAGTACAAATCCTAGAACAAATTTGAGTAATTCTCTAGCGATCCACGTTATTTTTTTAGGCGAACAGTAGACACCAATTTTCATGAATTCTATAAATAAAAATTCATGAACTGATTGACTGCTGATTTTGCTCATATTCTTCCAGGAGCTGTTGCCATTGCTTAATCTTGACCTGTTTGCGGATCGTTTCAATTGTTTCAAAAACAGCCGATTCGACCAATTTATCAATATGAGGACTGTGTTCAATCTGAATCTGGCTGATTTTATCGGAAATCAGGGCAAAAGTCGGATTGTCCTGTGAACCATCACGATATGTAAAGGGATCAATCAGCCCCTGAGTAATATTTTCCCCAAGACGTTGTCCAATGCTTTGAATTTGCTGTTCAATCCGACCGCCAACAATGGGGATCAGCCTAAGGAGCTGGGTGAGTTCAGGCGTATCTTCAATGGCCTGATTCACGATCTGGCCCACATTTTTGGCAATGCCTAAACGTTGGGCCTGTAATTCTCTTCCCAGAGACTCCTGCAAAATATCAGCCAGTGCAACAGCCAGTAATTTACGGTGCTGTTCAATTAGCTCATCGATTAATTGTTTATGCGAGGTACTAGTAGTGACTTCCCGCTGGATACCATCCAGTACGGTTAACACCACCCGGCTGGAAAGCTCTTCCATCAGCAGGCTGTAGTAGAAATGACCACGCTTGTACCAGGAATCAGGAATCACTTTATAGCCATGCTTGTGCAGGTTATAGCCGATGGTCACAGCCCGTAACAGACGCAGGAAGCGTAATTGCGGAATAATTGCCAGAACTTCGTACCAGTGCACAAAAGGGAAAAACCACCAGCGGCGATGATGATTTAATAGGCTTGCAATGAGCCAGCGTACCAGAAGCTCAATGATCAAAAAAGTGGTAAACCAGCCTTCAGTAATAATGACCCAAGGCCGTAATTCACTTTTATAAAACTGTAAGATTTCAGGTACCTGAGCAAAATCAAACAGCCATTGACCAAAATCACTTACTAAAATTGCATTGGCACTGAGGCAGAACAGATTGATGATGATCAGCGCCATCATGAAGATGTCGTAGAGCAGTGCAATTTTCCAGCCCCAAGAGCCCTTGCGGATAAACTTAAATGAGCTGGACACAGTGTCCGCTTTGTCGTTCTTCATAATCTCTCAGGCAGAAACTGCTACAAGTGCTTGCTGCATTTGTTCAATTCGTTGATCCTTTTCGGACCAAATCTGGTCGACCCATTGTTGGAAGCGGGCACGATATTCGGCATCATCCTCATAATTACCGCCCAGCACCCAATCCGGAATGTCAATTTTTCTCAAATCCACGGCAATGCGCGGTACTTCACCCAGCCAGAATTCGCCATAACCCGGCACACCGTCCGGATAGACAATCGTCATATCCACCAGGGCATCAATCTTGTCACCTAAAATATTCAGGGCCAACGCCAGTCCACCGGCCTTGGGTTTGAGCAAATGCCGATAAGGCGATTTTTGCTGCTCATGCTTTTCATGGGTGAAACGCGTGCCTTCCAGATAATTCAGCAACGTAAAGGGCTGACTGACCAATTGCTCGCAGGCCTGACGCGCTTCTTCAATATCGCGATATTTCAGGGCTGGATTTTTGGTAATCTGTTCTTTACTGTGCCTTTTCATCATCGGGAACCCAAGGATTTTAAACGCTTGGCCAACAAATGGGATAAAAATAAGTTCCCATTTTGTAAAGAAACGGGTAAGTGGCATTCGGGTCAGGCCAAAATACTGGTTGACGGTGGTATCGACCCAGCTTTGGTGGTTGCAGGTCATCAGGTAGCGCCCCTGCATATTCAGATCCAGAGCCTCATCAATCGTGATCTGCCAGTCGGTATTTTTCAGGACATGGTCAATCAGCCAGTTATTGACCGCCAGCCAGCTGTTGGTGATCTTGATATTGGTTTCATCCACTTTGGATGATTTTTTGAATAATTTGGTCAGACCTAATGCCAGTACCGGAGGACCATGAAAGAAAGTGCTTCCAGTCATAACTGAAGTGACAGTCAGGCCGCGTGCCAATTTTTTTAAAGTCATTTTTTGCTTGCTATTCGATGACATATACAAACAGTTCCAGAGATGAATCATTTAAATTTCATTATATTTTGAACAATATAGTAGGAGTTGAGGAAATAGAAAAGGCCAGATCTTAAACTATGAAGAAACTGTGGTGAAACTTGTTGTTACAGTTACATATGAACATTACAAAAAGTTGCTAAAAAGTTTATTATTAACAAAAAATAAATGGTTATCCCATTATTTTTAAATCATTATCTGATTTATACGACAAAGACAAACAAGGAGGCATGCGATGCGTGCACTAGTAATTTCAGCAGTTGTGGCAGGGGCGGTAGCGCTGACAGGCTGTCAATCTACAGGTAATAATATTGGTGGCGTTGAGTATGATAAAGCTGCTCTAGGTACGCTTATCGGTGCTGCAGCGGGCTATGGTGTGTCTAAAGGCAACGCAAACACCAGCCGTCAAAACAACCGTGCAGCTGCAATTGGTGCAGTTGTTGGTGGTGCAGCGGGTGTTTATCTTGACAGCAAAGAGAAAAAATTGCGTCAGCAAATGGCTGGAACGGGTGTAGAAGTTGGCCGTAATCCGGATGGTTCTGTTGGCTTGATCATGCCGGGTAATATTACTTTCGATACAAATAAAGCAAATATCAAACCTAACTTCTATGCAACTTTAGACAAAGTTGCCCAGACGCTGGCGGAAGATAACAAAAGCGGTATTCTGGTAACAGGTTATACAGACAGCACGGGTAATGATTCTATCAACATTCCACTGTCTCAAGCGCGTGCTCAATCTGTAGCAAGCTACATGGCTTCACGTGGTATTTCAACTGCACGTATTAATGCGCAAGGTCACGGTTCAGCGAATCCGATCGCATCAAACGCGACTGCAGAAGGTCGTGAACAAAACCGTCGTGTAGAAATCAGCATTTACGCGATTCAATAATTCTTTATCAAACCTTGATGAATTGAAAAACCACCTTCGGGTGGTTTTTTTTATGACAGCGCATTGACTGCTAAAACACAATTTGGATTAGGCAAACGGCTGCGGAGATGACTATAATCGGAGCCGAATTTAGAAGAGGAAGTCCTATGTCACTCGCCAGTCAGTTAAATGACAAGCAACTTGAAGCCATGAAATATACTCAAGGACCCTTGTTAGTACTTGCCGGAGCGGGTTCAGGCAAGACCTCCGTGATTACCCGAAAAATTGCCTATCTGGTTAAGCATTGCGGAATTCCGGCTCACCGGATTACAGCCATGACATTTACCAACAAGGCGGCGCGCGAAATGAAAGAGCGTGTGACCAAGCTGTTAACTCGTGAAGAGGCCAAAGGTCTTTCGGTTTCGACGTTCCATACCTTTGGTCTAAATCTGCTGCGTCTGGAGCTTAAACACACACCGCTCAAGGCCAACTTCTCGATCCTGGATGCTGATGACTGTAAACGGATTCTGATGGATCTGATGCATCGTGACAATTTATCTGGTGCTGAAAGCAAAGAGCTGATCGCCAAAGCTATGAAGATGATTTCGGACTGGAAAAATGATCTGATTCCACCCGAACAGGCGCATACCACCTGTGAAACAGCGGAAGATGTTCAGTTTGCGCATTTGTATCAGCTCTATGAGCGCAATTTGCGTGCCTATAACGCGGTTGATTTTGATGACCTGATCGTGATGCCGACGCGTCTTCTCCAGGAAAATGCAGAAGTCCGTGACAAATGGCAGAACCGGGTGCGCTATTTGCTGGTCGATGAATATCAGGATACCAATACGGCGCAGTATATTCTGGTGAAGCTGCTGGTCGGCGTGATGGGGCAGTTCACTGCTGTAGGCGATGATGACCAGTCGATCTATGCCTGGCGCGGCGCCAAGCCCGAAAATATGGCCTTATTACAACAGGATTTCCCCAACCTGAAAGTGATCAAACTGGAACAGAAT
This sequence comes from Acinetobacter sp. S4400-12, assembly GCF_024129495.1. Classification (NCBI taxonomy): domain Bacteria; kingdom Pseudomonadati; phylum Pseudomonadota; class Gammaproteobacteria; order Moraxellales; family Moraxellaceae; genus Acinetobacter; species Acinetobacter sp. S4400-12. Next base: position 14,073 of record NZ_JAMXYB010000020.1, read on the forward strand.
TACCGTTCAACCAGCCGTATTTTAAAAGCCGCCAATACGGTGATTGGTAATAACCCGCATATTTTTGATAAAAAGCTCTGGTCAGACAAAGGCCATGGCGAGGTTATTCGAATCATTACTTGCCGTAATGACGATGATGAAGCCGAACGCGTGGTCAAAGACCTGATCACTCATAAGCTGATGAATGGCAAAAACTGGAAAGATTATGCGATTTTGTATCGTGGAAACTTTCAGGCACGTATTCTGGAAACCCAGTTACGCCAGATGCAGATTCCCTACAAGCTGTCTGGTGGCCAGTCTTTCTTCGCACGTGCAGAAATCAAGGACGTCATGAGTTATTTACGCGTGATTATTAACCCGGAAGATGACAGTGCATTTCTGCGTATTATTAATACGCCAAAGCGGGCAATTGGTCCGGTGACGCTGGAAAAGCTGGGCCTGTTTGCACAGGAAAATAACCTGTCCTTGTTGGCAGCAGCCGGTGATCAGCGCCTGACGATGGCCATCCCTAAAAAAGCCACCACACAGCTGGCTGAATTTTCTGACTTTATCAGTAATTTCACGCGTGAGTTGCTAGACGATGATGAGCCTGTACCGATTATCCGTCAGATGATGGTCGAAGCGGGGTATATCGACTATGTCAAAGAGTCGGCCGCGACACCGGCCCAGGAAAAAACCAAGCTGGATAATATTGAAGTGCTGTATAGCAGTATTCAAAGCCTGATTAACCGTGCTGAAGATGTCGATGAAAAGAATATCGAAAGCGTCATCCGCAAAATGGTATTGCTGGATATGCTTGAGCAGCAGCAGGAAGAAGAAGACACCGACAAGGTGAACTTGTTGACCCTGCACGCCTCCAAAGGTCTGGAATTCCCCTATGTTTATCTGATCGGACTGGAAGAAGAAATTCTGCCGCATAAAAACTCGATTGCTGCAGAAACGGTCGAGGAAGAGCGTCGTCTGATGTATGTGGGGATCACCCGGGCACGTCAGGGTCTGACTATTACATTGGCCGAGCAGCGTAAAGCGGGCGGGCAAATGAAACAGATGACGCCAAGCCGCTTTTTAGATGAGCTGCCAGAAGATGAGCTGGAATGGCTGGGCCGCAAGAAAAAACTGGCCGGTAATATCGATCCAAAATTGCAGGCGCAGCAATATCTGGAAAATTTACGTGCCTTAATCAAGCGCTAATTTTTTAATACTTAGTTTTTAATAGATCGTCACAGGAAAAGTAATTCATGAAAGTTCAGGTAAAAGTCCTTGATTCACGTCTGGGGCAAGAATGGCCAATGCCGACCTATGCAACAACTGGTTCGGCTGGATTGGACTTGCGTGCTTGTGTGGAAGAAACCACTCGTATTGAGCCGGGACAAACGGTTCTGGTAAAAACCGGCCTGTCCATTTATATTGAAGATCCGGCTTTTGCGGGTCTAATTCTGCCACGTTCAGGTCTAGGCCATAAGCACGGGATTGTACTAGGCAATCTTGTGGGGCTGATTGACTCAGATTATCAAGGCGAATTGATGGTATCGGTATGGAATCGTAGTCAAACTGCCTTTAGTCTGGAGCCAGGTGAGCGTCTGGCCCAGTATGTATTGGTGCCGGTGGTTCAAGCGCAGTTTGAGCTGGTCAATGAATTTGAAGCCACTGAACGTGGTGCCGGTGGCTTTGGTCACACCGGTCAGGCTTAAATGACCTAAATAAAATGATCTGGTGAATTGTTTTAACCAGATCATTTTATGGTCAAAAAAATCAATAAACATATATCTGAATATATTGCTGATCAAAATCTTTTAACTAAGCCTTAAAATATAAAAAACAATAAAAATTATTTTCTTCTCATTTAATGAATATGATTTGTATAAAGAGAAATCTTATGACAGGAGAAAATATTTATTTAAATACATTTAATGTTTACTAAAAATATTTTTTCTAGACTTTTTTGTATATAAATCCCTCTATAAAAGCTGAATAACTATATTTGTATAATTGATTGTTACATTAAAATGAGCTAAAAGTATGCAGTCTTAAAACAACAATACTGTTTAAAGTCATAATGATTAAATCATTATTTTATCCTGCCAGCATTAAATTGATAGTAAAAAGAAGATTATATGGGATCTATGAATCATCCATTTCCTCTGCATATTTTTCGTGCCTATGACATCCGGGGAAAAGTGAGTTTACTTAGTACGGGTGTAATTGACGCGATTGCCCATGGCCTTGCCCAGCAATATCGTGCTGCTGCACAGACTCGGGTTGCAATTGGATATGATGCCCGGATCAGCAGCCCCGCCTTTGCCGAAATTCTTCAAGGTATTTTTGGTCAGTATTCGATAAAAGCCACCATTATCGGTTGCTGCTCCAGCCCGATGCTGTATTTTACGGCGCGTCAGTTCGACGGTAATGGCGTGATGGTAACGGCCAGCCATAATCCCAAAGAGGATAATGGAATTAAATGGATTATTTCCGGTGAACCGCCTTGCCCGCAGATGATTCAAAATGTGGCGCAACTGGCTAAACAGCATTGCCACAGCGAACTTGCCAACATCCCTCAACGTCCCCATTTGATTGCGCCAGAATTCTGCCTGCCTTATCAGTATGCAATCTTGCAAGATATTCAGCTAAAGAAAAATTTTAAAGTCGTACTGGATGGCCTGCATGGTTCGGCCGGCCGCTGTGCCAAGCTGGTACTGGAAAAGTTGGGTTGTGAGGTGACGGCTTTGCGTTGTGTGGCCAATGGTGAGTTTCCGGATCATGCGCCGGACCCTTCTCAGGAAGCACATCTGAAAACATTGTATCAGACGGTTATTCAGCAACAAGCCGATATAGGAATTGCCCTGGATGGTGATGGGGATCGTGTGGTTCTGGTGGATGAGCTGGGAAATATCATTAGTGCTGATCAGTTGCTGTGCTTATTTGCCAAAATCTGTTTGACCGGTTCAGAAGCAAAACAGTTTGTTTATGACGTGAAATGTTCGACCCTGGTTCGTAATACTGTGCAGGAGCTAGGCGGTGAAGCAGTGATGATCCGTACGGGAAGTTCCTTTTTACGTAAATATTTGGCTCATTCCCAGAATCAGGCTGTTTTTGGGGGAGAATATGCCGGTCATTATGTATTTAATGACGGACGGGGCTGCGGCTATGATGATGGGCTATATGCTGCGTTACGCGTCATAGAATATCTTGACCAGACGGGACAAAGTTTAGCTCAGGTATTACAGGCCTATCCCAAACGCTATGGTACAGAAGACCTTTATATTGCGACCCGTGATATTCAGGCCAATGAGCTTTTAGAGCTTGTCGAGCAGCAATCTCAACAATTCAATGCACAAATGAGTACAATTGATGGGATACGTCTTGATTTTGAGGACGGTTTTGGCATCATTCGGGCATCCAATACAGGTGAATATTTTACAGTACGCTTTGACGCCAGCAGTGCTCAGCGTCTGAATGAAATCCGTCATCTGTTTGTAAGCATGTTGCGGGATCGTTATCCAGAAATCGCGCAAGACATTTTAGATGCTCAATAAGGAGAGGCGAATGCCAAATCAGCAGACCGGCATCGACAAAGCACAAATTCTGACAGAAGCTTTGCCGTATATCCAACGCTTTACAGGAAAGACTCTAGTCGTCAAGTATGGCGGTAACGCAATGACGGATCCTGAGCTGGAAAGTTCGTTTGCCCGTGATATCGTCTTGTTGAAAACTGTCGGCCTGAATCCGGTGGTGGTGCATGGGGGCGGTCCACAAGTGGATTCCATGTTAAAACAGCTTGGGCGTGAATCTGACCGTATTGATGGGATGCGTGTGACAGACCCGGCCACCATGGAAGTGGTTGAAATGGTGCTGGGCGGTAGTGTCAATAAATCTATCGTGAATTTAATTAACCAGCACGGTGGCCGGGCAATTGGCCTGACTGGTAAAGATGGGAATCTGCTGCGCGCTAAAAAGCTGCTCATGAAAAAAACGGCAGATGATGGTTCGGTTGAGGAAATTGATCTCGGACTGGTCGGCGAAGTCGTTGGGGTAAAAACCGATGTCCTAGAAATGTTTACCAACAGCGACTTTATTCCAGTGATTGCTCCACTTGGCGTAGATGAAGAAGGCAATACTTACAATATTAATGCCGATCTGGTGGCAGGCAAAGTCGCAGAAGCCTTGGGGGCGGAAAAACTGATCCTGCTGACCAATATCACCGGTGTACTGGATGAAAATAAAAAACTGCTGACTGGTCTGAGCACACAGGAAGTAGATCGCCTGATCGAAACCGGGGTGATTTATGGTGGTATGATTCCTAAAGTTGGATGCGCTCTAGATGCAGTCAAAGGTGGAGTGGTCAGTGCGCATATCGTCGACGGCCGTGTTCCACATGCCAGCTTGCTGGAAATTTTTACCGATCACGGGGTGGGAACCTTGATTACCAACCGTTCCAAGCCACATTGTGCTTAAGACATTATTTTAAAATTTTAAAGAGCCTCCCTTGAGGCTCTTTTTGATCCTATGTTTTAGTCAAACTGGGCAAATTCTCCAACCTTCAGGTTTTGAATGCTCAGAGATCGAAAGTGCATGGCTCAATAAAACAGTAATATATCCCGCTTTCTGTCAATGCAGTGCTGAAGAGCATTACAGCGCTGATCTAAAAGAGATATTTGAAATGCGCTGAGGAGTCATGCACAATAACTTTTCTGAATTAACCAACAGCTGAACCAAGACTATGTGCCAATTGCTTGGAATGAACTGTGCGACTCCCACAGATATTACCTTCTCATTTCGTGGATTCTCCCAGCGTGCAGGTATTACTTCCGATCATTCGGATGGTTTTGGAATCGCTTTTTTTGAAGATAAAGCCTGTCGTCTGTTTGTCGATAACCAGTCTGCTGTCGAGTCACCGATTGCTGAGCTGATTCGTAATTATCCGATTAAATCCCGTAATGTGATTGCGCATATCCGTAAAGCGACCCAAGGTAAAATCAGCCTGGAAAATTCTCATCCTTTTAGCCGTGAGCTGTGGGGGCGGCAATGGATTTTTGCCCATAATGGTGATTTACATCATTTTTCTCCCGAGCTGAGTGGCCGCTTTACACCCGTGGGCAATACCGACAGTGAGTATGCTTTTTGCTATCTGCTGGATCAGCTGGTCAAACGTTTTGGCTACCATGAACCAAAGCTGGATCAGATCTTTGATTTGTTAATTGAAATCTCACCGACCATTGCCGAGCATGGAACCTTTAACTTCTGCCTGTCAAATGGGCAAGCCCTGTTTAGCTATGCGGTAACCAAATTACACTGGCTGGTGCGGGAATATCCTTTTAAACCTGCCCAATTGATTGATATTGATGTCGAAGTGGACTTTAGTCAGGTGACTACTCCTGAAGACCGGGTCGCTGTGATTACCACGGAACCTTTGACCCAAAATGAGCAGTGGACAGCATTTCAGCCGGGGGAAATGATCCTGTTCCGGAATGGCGCCAGAGTTCGGTCTGAAGTAACCCATATTGCGCGTTTAGTACGTGAAAGACTGGATCCTTCTTTAAAGCGAATGACTAAAGCTGATTTATATTAGGGATGTGTAGATAATTCGTTTATACGGATAAATATAGATATTTAAAAGCATCTTCAAAAATAAATTTTAAAAAACAGGAGTTACTCCTGTTTTTTTATCAATAAAATGAAAAATATAATATTAAAAACCAATGGATTGATTAAAAAATACTTTATGATTCTGGTCGGGTTTAAAATGTATTAGTTATAAGAAACAAGGATTTATGTTAATAGTTCGCGATAATACCGAAAGCCGACTAATTTACTTGATTTTTATTTATAGGTATTCCCTATATGATTGTATTCATGTGATAAATCCTTAATATGAATAGGTGGTCGTAATGAAAATGAAATGGATTCCAGATTATAATACTGGTATCGATGTGATTGACGATCAGCATAGACGCATTCTTGATTATATCAATGAGATTGATGACCTAGATGCCGATAGTGATCGTGATCGGATTAAACAGGTTCTGGAAAATATTATTGATTATACCCAATCACATTTTACTTTCGAAGAATCTCTGCAAGAAGAAGCAGGTTATAAATATCGTGTACCACATAAACGTGTACATGACCTGTTTATTAAAAAAATCGAATCTTATCGTGACCGTTTTGAAATGGGGCATTCGATTGAAGCGGAATTGCATGAAGTATTATCTAAATGGCTGATTAACCATATTCAGCATGATGATGCCGATTATGTGGGGGCAGTCAAAGAAAATATGATCGGAATTCTGAAAGAGAAAGAAAAGAAAAAAGGTAAAAACTGGTTTGCCCGTTTCTTCTCATAATCTGGAAGAACTCCGCACAGATTGAGATAAAAAAAATTAAAATTCTAATAATAAGTTCGCGCAGCAAATCACTGTCTTGGTGATTTGCTTTTTTGTTTTTGATTTTCATGGCCTCACAAGGCAAAATAGCGCTAGGTTTTTATAGGAATGCATCATGCAGGACAAAGCTATGTCAAAATGGTTATCACCGCTGATGGCTTTCTGTTTATCGTTTATTATCATCGCGACGCTCGCACCGATAACAGGTATACAGACTGATCGTCAGCTGGATTTCTGGATGCTCTGGTTAGGCACCATGCTGATTCTGGCGCTTCCCGTTTGCTATTTGGAAATTGCCTTAGCCAAACGCTCTAAAACCACCGCCGTGCAAGCGCTGTCAAGTTTGACCCGGGAAGCGGATGCATCACAAAAATGGCGTATTGTTGGCTGGCTTGGCGTGATTTTTATTCCATTTTTAGCCGGTGCCATGCTCAACAACGCCAGTGGTTTACTCAGCATTGCGGCGATTGACGTTGCGCCGCAAATACTGTTTGCAGGCCTTGCCGTATTCGCGTTGGCGCTCTCTTTGCTTCCCCGTCAAATTTTACTGTTGCTGAGTACCGTCGGGGTATTGGCTTCGCTGGCCTTTGCCCATATACAGGGAACGGCACTACCTGCCTGGCAAATCACCCCAATTGAATTTTCAGAGTGGGGCAATGCAACGGTACTGGCTTTGGTGGCCAGTGGTCTGGGAATGGGACTGTACTGGCAGTCCAGCCTTGCAAGTGTAAAAGAGCAATCTGTTGCAACTAAAACTGTACTGCCAATCTGGATCGCGCAATTGCTGGCCGTGGTGGCCTTTGCTTTCTTTGCTGTTAAGGCACAAATTTCAGCTTTGACATTGTGCGCAGCAATTGTGGCTGCTGCCGCATTTATACTGCAAATGGCACGTGAGCAGTTGCAACAACGTCAGCTAAATATCGCCATGCAATGGCTGATTCTAAGTGTAGCGACTCTGATCTGGCTTATTCCAAATACAGCTCCGGTGTTTAATGGCTTGTTAATCATCTGGGGGCTGCTCATTTGCCTGGTCTATGCCATTTTTGCGGGCTGGATCATGAAGATTAGTCATTTACGTAAGTCTATGAATTTCAGCAATGAAGCTTTTTATAATATCTGGCGTATTGCGGTGCGTGTCGTCCTGCCGCTTTCTATCATCATTGCATTGCTGGCTGTGATCGGGCAGTGGGTGTGATGAGTAAGGCCATGGTCTGGGTGGCCTATGCCACCCCGGAACAGCAGTTTCATATTGCATTGCCTTTTCAGGCTGGAATGACTGCGCTGGATGCTGTTCAGCAAAGTGGAATTGCACAGCAGGTCACTTTGCCTGAGCCGCTGGTATTAGGAATTTTTGGAATGCGCTTGCAGAATCAGCAGCAGCCATTGGCTGCTGGGGATCGTGTAGAAATTTATCGTGTATTGACCATTAATCCCCAAGATATACGCCGTAAACGTGCAGAAAAAAATCCGGTGGGCCGTTATGCCAAGGGAAACCGTTTTAAGCAACTCAAGACATCTTCCTAGGAACTGACGACTGATTCGGTGTATTTGCTGGTAATTTGATAGATCAATTGAGTTAATCGGAAAACCCCTGAAAATTCAGGGGCTTTTTTATGAAAAACCGACTATAGTGGAGGTGCGTTTAAAATTGCTTCTTTAGAACCTGGTAAACCGGGTTGAGATGCTGGAATTGTTTCCAGACCTTCAATCCGCTGCACCACGCCAGATTCATTAAAGTAGATTTTTAAATGCTGGCCTTGGGCGGCTGGGATCTTGGCCTTTTTGGCATATGTTCCCGGGGTATAGTTGTAGATGTAGTCCCAGCGTAAAGGATTCATTGGATCTGTCACCGTTGGGCTGCCGAGTAAGAAACGTACCTGTTGGTGATTCATTCCCACCTGGATTTTGGAAGCCTGCGCTTGAGTGAGAGGAGTACCCTGCGGTATATCTACTTTGTAGACACCTAATGCCGAACAGCCGACCAGCAGTGAGGTGACGAATAACGTCAACATGAGTTTTTGCATTTTGCTACACTATCCCAATTAATTATGATGCATTTGATCCAAGGATAGATCATACTGCATCTAAACTTTGTTGCCTATATTCCAACTTTGATTTTGTTGAGAGACCTTTTTACATGCCTATTTCAAACCAAGATTTACGAAAAGCTGGACTGAAAGTCACCCTTCCACGAATTAAAATATTAGAATTATTAGAAAACTCTAAACAGCATCATCTTAGTGCGGAAGATATTTACAAGACTTTACTCGAACAGGGAGAAGATGTCGGTCTTGCAACTGTGTATCGTGTGTTAACGCAATTTGAAGCCGCGGGAATTATTGAACGTCATAATTTTGAAAACAATCATTCCGTTTTTGAAATTATGCAGGAAGATCATCACGACCATCTGGTCTGTGTGAATTGTAGCAAAGTTGTTGAATTTATTAATGATACCATTGAAAAAGAGCAGCATGACGTGGCTCGGGAGTTCGGCTTCGAGCTAACCGGTCACTCGCTTAATTTATACGGTTACTGTGATGCCTATGAATGTCAGGAAGCTTACCGTAAAAAATAATCCCGGCTCAGCTTAAAATAAGAAAAACAGGCTTCATAAGAAGCCTGTTTTTCTTATGGCTCTTAAATGATCAGCTTTGACCATCAAAGGTGATATTGGAATTGGCACGCAATAAATGCTCGCCGCCTTCTTCAGACAGCTTAATTTGCAGACGCAGGTCGTTTGGTGAATCCGCATGTTTTAGGGCATCTTTATAGCTGATCTGTTTGGCTTTATATAAATCATAAAGTGCCTGGTCAAAGGTTTGCATGCCCAGCTCGCGCGAGCGTTTCATCAGGTCCTTGATCTCATGCACATCACCTTTACGGATTAGGTCTGCCACCAGAGGCGAGTTAATCAGAAGTTCGATGGCTGCCCGACGACCATTTCCATCCACTGTTGGAATCAGCTGCTGCGCCACGATGGCCTTCATGTTTAAGGATAGATCCATAAACAGCTGGCTATGACGGTCTGCTTCAAAGAAGTGGATAATCCGGTCAATGGCCTGGTTGGCATTGTTGGCGTGCAGGGTCGCAAAGACCAGATGGCCGGTTTCGGCAAAGGCAATTGCATAGTCCATGGTTTCACGGGAACGAATCTCACCAATCAGGATCACATCTGGTGCCTGACGCAGGGTGTTTTTCAGGGCGATTTCAAAGGAGTCTGTATCAATCCCGACTTCGCGCTGGGTGATGATACACCCCTTATGCTGATGGACGAATTCGATCGGATCTTCAATGGTAATGATATGGCCCTTGGAATTTTCATTGCGGTAGCCAATTAGCGAGGCCAGTGAGGTCGATTTACCTGTACCAGTGGCCCCTACAAAAATGATGATGCCACGTTTGGTCATTGCCAGTTCTTTAAGAATCGGTGGCAACTTCAGTTGGTCCATGGTGGGAATTACGGTTTCAATCCGGCGCAGGACCATGCCCGGCTGATCGCGTTGCTGAAAAGCGCTGACACGAAAGCGCGCAGTCTTGTCCGGATTGCTGATCGCAAAGTTACATTCACGGGTTTCTGCAAACTCTTTACGCTGTTTTTCAGTCATGATGGAGTTTAAAAGTTGCCCCACCGCAGCCCCTGGTAATTTTACCGAACCAATCGGCACAATCTGGCCATTAATTTTGATAGAAGGTTCGACATCGGCTGTAATAAACAGATCCGAGGCCTTTTTCTCTACCATATAATTCAGTAAGCCATTAAAGTCCATGCTCAAGCCCCCAATATAATGAACTGTTTTTTATAAGAATGATTCAGGCTGTTTGGCTGCTGTACGCGCTACTTGCGGGCTGATGATTCCTTTGGAAACCAGGGTTTTTAGGCTTTGATCCAGTGTGGTCATTCCATAGTTGGCACCTGTTTGAATCGCAGAGTACATTTGCGCGATCTTATTTTCACGGATCAGGTTACGGATCGCTGGAATACCGATCATGATTTCATGTGCTGCCACACGACCACCACCATTTTTTTTGAGCAGGGTTTGTGAAACAACGGCCTGTAAAGACTCTGATAGCATGGCACGTACCATGTCTTTTTCCTCGGCCGGGAAGACGTCAATCACACGGTCAATCGTTTTGGCTGCGGAGGTGGTGTGCAGGGTACCAAAGACCAGGTGACCGGTTTCTGCCGCGGTTAAGGCCAGGCGGATGGTTTCAAGGTCACGCATCTCACCGACCAGAATAATATCCGGGTCTTCACGTAGTGCTGAACGCAGTGCTTCATTAAAGCCGTGCGTATCACGGTGGACTTCACGCTGGTTGACCAGACATTTTTTCGACTGGTGTACAAATTCAATGGGGTCTTCAACCGTCAGAATATGGTCATAACGGTTATCATTGATATAATCGAGCATGGCGGCAAGGGTGGTTGATTTACCCGAGCCGGTGGGTCCGGTGACCAGTACCAGGCCACGTGGATATTCACTGATATCTTTAAAAATCTGGCCCATGCCTAAATCTTCAAGGGTCAGGACTTTTGAAGGAATGGTACGAAATACCGCACCAGCGCCACGGTTCTGGTTAAAGGCGTTGACACGGAAACGGGCCACACCTGGAACTTCAAAAGAAAAGTCAGTTTCCAGGTTTTCTTCATAATCACGGCGCTGCTTATCGTTCATGATGTCATAAACCAGCTTGTGTACTTCCTTATGTTCCAGTGCAGGCAGGTTAATACGACGTACTTCACCATCTACACGGATCATCGGCGGTAAGCCGGCAGATAAGTGTAAATCTGACGCACCATTTTTAGCAGAAAAGGCTAACAGTTCTGTGATATCCATCAGGTCCCCAATTTCATTAAAATATTATTTATTTTGCTAGAATAATAAGGCTTTCCGTCAGCTTAACCAACCCTTAGTTGGCGAGCAAGGGAAAAAAATCAGGACAAAATGAGAACCTCATCAATGAATATGCTGCAACAGTCACGAAATCAGGTTTTAGCTCAGATTCAGAGCGCATGTACCCAGGCCGGACGTGAACCGGATTCGGTACAACTTTTGGCGGTCTCCAAAACTCAGCCAAGCGCTATCCTGGCGCAGATGTATGAGGCCGGACAGCAGGCCTTTGGTGAAAACTATCTGCAAGAAGCACTGGAAAAAATCACGGCTCTAAAAGCGCTGGACATTGAGTGGCATTTTATTGGACATGTACAGCGTAATAAAACCCGGCCTCTGGCAGAACATTTTGCCTGGGTGCATGGGGTGGATCGTCTGATTATTGCCGAACGTTTATCCAATCAGCGTCGCGATTCTCAAGCGGCACTGAATATTTGTCTACAAGTAAATATTGACGGACAGGACAGTAAGGATGGTTGTCAGCCTGAAGAACTTAGCGAACTGGTGAAGCAGATCAGCCCATTACCGAATATACGCTTACGCGGCCTGATGGTGATTCCTGCTCCTGAAAATACCCGGGCCTTTGCAGATGCCAAAGCCTTATTTGATGCGGTAAAGACTCAGCATGCCCATCCTGAGGACTGGGATACTTTGAGTATGGGCATGTCTGCCGATATGACCGAAGCGATTGCAGCTGGCTCTACCATGGTTCGTGTCGGAACAGCGCTGTTTGGTGCGCGTCCTAAAAAGGCTGAATAAAGCCGGTCAGATTCTTTGGGCAAAAAAGCGTTATTGCAGGGTATTGGATAACGCTTGGTTTCTTTGTGGTTCAAGCCATTTGGCCATGAGCCAGGCAAAGAGGATTAAGCCACACATGCTGCCGAGTAGCGCTAATACAGCACCACCGAGACCATAAGCCAGCGTTGCAGGCACAGTCCCTAAAATAAATAACAGTAATGGAAAATGGGTGGCATAGAGCGTATAAGAAAAATTTGCAGACTGCACCCAGACCGGATGATAGCAGCTCTGCTGCTGTTGTAGCTGCACCAGCCAGCAGACAAAGGCCAGTCCGATGCAAATATTAAAAGGCACAAAATAATGCGTGGTGTAAAATTTTGTTTGTTCAATCACCTGAAATTGATAGGCATCCAGACAGGCAATGATCAAGGCTACAGCTAACAGGGCGGATTTAATGGCTTGTAAGCGGTCTAAAAAATGGAGCTGGAGATGACGGTGTGCACTGGCGAACGCTGTCAGCCAGAGCAGAAAATAAAACAGAAACTGGATATTCAACACCGACAGCGTAGTGAACAGAAGTAGAAAGACGATTTTGGCGAGTTCAGAGGTTTTCAGAAAAGGCAGAAATCCGGCCAGCACATAGAACCAGACTTCAAAACTCAGACTCCAAAGGGGTGCGTTGGCAGATACGGTGGGGCCAATAAAGCCATTCAGAAACAGCAGCGAAGCGATAAAATCTGGAGCTGTAATGTCATAGTCAGTCCGGATCATCATGCCAAAACTGTTCTGAAAATGATGGCTTTGTGAAGCAAAAAACCAAGGCGCCAGCATATATAAAACCAAGCTTAAAGCAGAAGCAAACAGAAAAGGTGGTAAAATCCGGCGACAACGCTGCCGCGCATAATGCCGTACATTAAACTGACCATAGCGTCGGGAATGGTTCTGGATGGAAGTTCCGATCAAATAGCCACTCAGTACAAAAAAGATCATGACTGCGGCCTGACCCAGCAGACGCACCCATGAATACAGGCTGAGATCAAAAGGGGCAATAAAGGCCTGAAAGCAGTGACTAAATAGTACTATTATCGCACTGATGCCTCGCAAGCTCTCTAGCTGTAAGCTGAAATAGGGCGAGAGCTGGTTCGGCGGATGGGTCATCTTTAACCTATAATCTCGATTGTACTGGCACCGGCACCGACCGGTTTGACCTGAATTTGTACCGGAATGCGTTCATGCATTTCCTGAACATGCGAAATCAGTACCACTTTACGGCCCTGACTCTGCAAATGATCCAGAGCATTCATTACCATGTGCAAGGAGGCCGGATCCAGCGTACCAAAGCCTTCATCAATAAACAGGGATTCCAGTTTCATCGAGCCGGAGGCCATATTGGCAATCGCCAAAGCCAGCGCCAGCGAAACCAGGAAAGTTTCCCCCCCGGATAAAGAGAGCACCGGACGCACTTCGCTGTTCATGTCCAGATCAATAATGGCCAGACTTAAACTGTCCGGAATCCGGTACAGCTGATAACGCGGTGCCAGCGGCTGTAACTGCTGGTTAGCGTATTCCACCAATATATCCAGATGATGCTCTTGGGCAATTTTCTGGAATTTGCTGCCTTCCTTGTGTCCGATCAGGTCATAGATCCGACCCCAGCGGTATTCTTCAGCTTTGACCTGTTCAATCTGATGCTGGTGTCTTTGCAAGGTCACCTGATTATTGGCATGAATCCTTAGCTTGGTATCGACTTCATTAAAGGCATTTTGTTGTTCAGCCTTTTCCTGAGCCAGTTTATTTAAGTGTAGTTCAACTTCTTCAAAGCTCAGTTCGGGCTTGGATTTCAGATGATGCTGATATTGTTCTTCCAGAATCTGCCAGGCCGTTTTGGCATTTCCTACAGTCTGATGCTGTAGCTGTAATTGCTGGCGGATTTGCTGGTGCTGTTGCAGATCAATATTTAGGCACTGCTGGATATGCTCATGATTAAAATCAGGATGCCGACTTTGCCAGTGTTGAATCGCCTGCTGACATTGTTCAATCTGCTGCTGCAGTTGCTGAATCTGGGTGCTGATACTTTGCTTTTTCAATTCAGCCTGTTGCAAGCGCTGTTCATGTTGCTGGGCAATAAGCTGTTGTGCCCGTAGCTGCTCATCCAGTATGTGTTGCTGCTGTTCCAGATGGTCACGCCATTCCTGTGCCGTGCGATAGCTTTGTCCGGCATGACTGAGAGTCAGGCTATTCAGCTGTTCACGTAATGCTTTACCCTGGTGAAGCGCCGTCTCCAGCTTTTGTTGTAACCGCCCATCATGATGCTGATGCAGAATCAACTGATCACGTGCTTTTTCAAGTTGCTGATTGAGGTTTTGAATGTGGGTTTCTAGGGTTTTAAACTCTTGGCATTGCTGCTGGCGCTGTTGCAGTTGCTGAGACAGCTGCTGACAGCTCGAGCCAGTATCCTTGACCCAGACATTTTGCAGGGACTCGGGCAAATGTGCCAGAACGGGCTGAATCATCTGTTCTAGCTGGAGATACTGCTGCATGCTCAAATGCAGCTGATCCAGTTGTTGTTGTTGCTGACGCCAGCGTTTCCAGTCACCTTGCTGAGTCTGGAGCTGTTGTGCAAGCTGCTGTTGTTCTCGCTGCAGATGAATCGCATGTTGGCCAAGCTGCTGTTGTAGCTGCTCGGTATTCTGGTTTGCATTCACTTGCCAGCCAAAGTGTTGCATCTCCTGATGAAGCTGGGCTTTTTGCTGTGCCTGTGTGGTGGTGAGCTGTTGATTGCGCTGCTGTTGTTGCTCAATCAAGGTATGTAATTGAGATTGCTGGATCTGTGCCTGCTGCCATGCATGAGTCTGTTGCTGCAACTTTTCTTGGGCTTCCTGAAGCTGTTGATCATGCAGCTGCTGCAAGGCATTTTCCAGTAACTCCTGATGCTGCACAAAAGGGTGTTCATGACTGCCACAAACCATACAGGCTTCATCAGGTTTTAGCTGGGCGCGCAATTCCTGCACACTCTGCGCCTGTAACAGGCGTTGCTGTGCGAGCATCTGTTGCAGTTGTTCAAAGGACTGTTCGGCTTCTTGGCGCTGTTGTTGTAATTGAAGCAGTTCCGTGGTGAGTTGCTTTAAGGTATTTTGATGCTGCTGTAATTGGCTATTCAGTTGCTGGCTTTCAGCCTCAAGTCCAGCCATTTTCTGGGCAGCCTGGATCAGGCTTTCCAGTTTTAACTGTTGGATACCGGCTTGCTGTTGCTGGCTTTGCAGTTGCTGTAATTGCTGTTCGAGCTGCTCCAGATCGGTATAGCGCTGCGTGAATTCTTGCAAATTTTCAGCTAAGCGCTGTTGCTGCTGTTGCAGTTCAGCGGGGCCCGCTTGAAAAACTGCCGGAGACTGCTGCATAAATTTTTCACGCAGTGCCTGATATTCCTGCAAACGTTGCAGGGTGGCCTGCGGCTCATGATCAAAAGCCGCTAAAAATTCCTGTTGTTCGAGTTGTGCCTGAATCTGCTGAGATTGCAGCTGAAGCTGTTGTAACTGTTGTTCGGTCTGGCAGATCTGCTCCTGTACAGGCTGAATCTGCCGGGCTTTATAAGTCTGTTGCTCTGCTGCAAGCTGTTTATACTGCTCACCCACTGACTGTAGCTCATGATCCAGTTTTAATCCCTGATCGAGATAGGGTTTGATCTTTTGAAATTCTTGCTGCTGCTGTTGTTGCTGTTGCTGCAATTGAAGCAGCTTCTGCTGCTGAGTGTCACGTTGCTGCTGAATCGCTGAAAACTCGGCAACGACACTGTGCTGCTCGGCCAGAAAGTGGCTACGCTGATTTTGGAGCTGTTGTTGCTGGACAAATTGTTCCCGGATCTGCTGAAACTGGTCCAGCTGTTCCAGCAGCTGTTGTTGGGGTGCCATCTTCTGCTCGGCATCCAGCTGAACCATATAAATTTCTTTTTTGGCCTGAATTTCAGTATATAAATAATGCTGCTGACGATGCCATTTTAGATCATTGTCCAGCACTTTTTCACTCTGGTTAAAATGCTCAATCACCTGTTTTAAGGCAGTATGTTGCTGCTCTAAGGTGGCAATATCTGTTTCGGATAATAGCTCCAGATAGCCAATCTGTTTTTCTAGATCAGCCCGTTTCTGTTTAACTTCACTATGTTTTTCAAATGCTTTTTGGCTGACCAGACTGAAAATCTGTGAGTTGGTCAGATATTCCAGTAAATCGGCACGCTCATTATCCTTGGCTTTTAAAAAGGCACCGACTTCAGACTGAGCCAGCAGAACCGCACGGGTAAACTGCTCAAAACTCAAGCCCACCAGTTTTTCAATCAGTGGGGTACATTCAGAAATTTTCTGGTTTAACACCCGCTGATCATCCAGACAGGTAATGGCCCGTTCTACTTTTAAATTACCATCGACTTTTTGCCGGGCACGACGGATTTCCCAGCGTGCCGTATAGCGTTTCTGATCCAAAGCGATAAATTCAAGCTCGGCAAAACCCTGTACGCAGCCACGGCGCAGAATATTCTTGGTGTCCTTGATGGAGACATCCTGGCCGCCCGCATCTTTCAGGCTACCGGTTGCACCTTTCAGACGCGGAATTTCGTTATATAGCGCCAGACACATGGCATCGAGCAAGGTGGACTTGCCGGAGCCGGTTTTTCCGGTAATGGCAATCAGGCCAGCATAAGCCAGCGGGCTGGATTCAAAATCAATATGATGAGTGCCAGCCAGCGAGGCCAGATTATTCAGGCTCAGACGGATAATTTTCATGGCTGATCCTAAGCTTGTTGTTTTTGGGCAAGTTCATGCTGAGCTTCGACCAGCAGCTGCTGAAAATCCTGCTGTACCGAAGGGTCCTGACGATAGCCCATTTTTTCCCAGATATTAAAAAATAGTGATTCCGGCGTTGGAGGCGCCAGATCAATTTTGGAACTATCCGCCGGATCTTCTGCCTGACGCTGATAAACCCGGCTGATCCTGAGCAGACGATAACGATTGACTGGCAGCGCCTGTTCAATTTGCTGACGTAAATCGACTGGCGGCGGAGCATCGGTTGTGTATTCAATTTCCAGAAAATGCCGGGCAGCGAGATGTTCAATTTCACCCGCAGGTAGCGCCTGGATTTTATTCATCAGATTGTCCAGATTTTCCCGGATTCTAAACAGTTCTACCGTACGCGGTACTTGCAGGGCTGCAAACTGAAAGCGCTGTTCAGCCTTTTGCTCAGGATCAATTTTGACCTCAACCACCTGATGCGAATAGTGAATTTCACTAAAGGATAGGGGAATTGGCGAGCCACTATAACGGATATGCGCTTGGCCTACTTTTTGCGGCTTATGCAGATGGCCAAGTGCTACATAGTCGATGACTTCATCAAACAGCGCCGTTGAAAGCGCTTCTTCATTGCCCACTATAATCGGGCGTTCAGAATCTGAGGTTTCACCACCTTGCATATGCGCATGTGACATTAAAATCAGTGCCTGATGGGGCGTCTTACGTGCTTTGGCTTCTGCGATCAGCTGTTGATGCAGATAACTGATGGCATTCTGACTGTTATGAGTATGTTCGTTAATTCCGGTAATTTCAGCGCTGCGTAAATAGGGCAAGGTCAGACACCAGGCCACAATCGTTCGGTTCTGGTCATAAATTGGCACCAGCAGACGGTCCAGATCAAGCTGATTGGTCGAGGTTCGGCCGACAATCCCCACTGCTCTGGCATTAAATTTGGTCAGTAAAGGCTGTACCTGTTCAATCCGGTAACCTGAATCATGGTTACCGGCAATCATCAGGGTTTGCATATGGGGTGCCAGCTCATGCGCATCAGCAAGAAACTGATACAGCTGTCGTTGTGCACTTGAAGCCGGATTGATGACATCAAAAATATCCCCAGCGATGAGCAGGGCATGCGGCTGTTTGATCTTGATTTGTTCAAGCAGCCAGGTCAGAAATTGCGCATGTTCAAATTCACGGTCATGGTTATGGAAGAATTGCCCCAAATGCCAATCAGAAGTATGAAGAAAATGAACTGCCATGTATACCAACCTTTATTTTTGCCTTGCTACTATAGAAAAAAGCGCCAGTAAAAGTCTACTTGAAAAATACTTTCTTATTTGCTTGTAAGCCATTGAACTTGGTCGTAGAGCCTACTGAGTTTGCCTGCCATTGTTGAGACAGCTTTTAAGTATAGGCCGGGTCTCATCTTTATTCAGCTTCAGGTTGTTTTTATTTTCATTCGCTGATGCAGGCCGGTTTGAAAAAATTTACCCTTTTAAACCAGTTTTTATGCAAACCAGGCAAAGCAGACTTGAAAAATAAGGACTGATCCTTATGTTAGCTCCTATAAAACAGTCTCTGATTCATCTGGTCAGAGTGACAAAATGCAGCGCCCAAACAATAAAAACCGACGATTCGAGTGATAGTGAAATCGTCGGTCAAAAATTGTGCAGATGAAAATTTTGGCTGCTGTTCAAAATTTCCACCTGCACTGAACTTATTGCTTTAGCGAAGTGAACGAAAACTTGTGGATGCCAGTCCAAATTTTCGAACCTTGTACCCTATATAACGTCATGATCTTGGCTGAGGTTGACAATAAAATGAAAAAAAACTTAATTTTTTTTATACTAGCTTGTTAATCGTCTTTGGGTTCTTCTAATGGTGCCGCTAACTCGCTATTTTCTCTGGTTTTTCTTCCTGTGCTTTGTCTTTACCTGTATTTGCGGTGTGCTGGCAGCCTTGATGCCAACCGGCATGGGCGCCATCTTGACCATTGTGCCTTATCTGGTGGCGATGATTTGGGTTCTGTTTAAATTTTTAAAACAGCAGCGCCGTGCACCCTCTGCAACCGAACGTAAAAAATTTAGCTTGGGCTTCAGTCTGATTTACTGGGGCTATAATCTGGCATTTTTAATTTTGGGGATTGTGATTGCAACCCGTTCCAATCCAAATGCCTGGCAGGATTTTTTGCTGTATTTGCAACAGCCGCAATTTGTCAGCATTGTCGTGATTATGTTCCTTCTGATCGCCATTCCACTTTATTTGCTGACCTACTGGTTTTATGGCAAACAGGCACAGCGTATGGCAGCTAAAACTTCTGGTCTATAGTTGCCATTCAACCGTTTTATGCAAGAAAACCTTAAATATGTGAGTGGACACGGAGGTTAAAGATTACTCATCCTGACAGGACGTCGTGTATAGATAAAAGACTTTGGCTCTCTCAAAATTTGGATCTTGGCTATACACAGCCATTTGCAGGATTTTATGAATAATGAGGTTATCCAAGGTAAATATAAGCTTCTGCAACTCCTATCTTGCTAAACCAGGATGTTTAAAGGGTTAGTAAAATTAAATCTATAAACTAACGCAACTATCAACCAGACCGCAGGCTATTTTAAATATTCAGATGGTTTGAGCGCAAATCTTTATTTAATAAATAAAATGAGCCAAAGAGCAATAGCCGAAATATTCTGGATGGCCTGATTTTTCATTTACTGATCAATATTTTTATACTCGACATTTTGATAGGTGAGCGGCGTATACTCTGAATCATGACAAGAAGAATAGTGCAGGATCGGTATGTATAAACCAGTCGTATTGATGACAGGTGCCAGCGGTTTTATTGGCAGCCATCTGGTAAGGTTCTTACTGGCACGGGATTATGCGGTGATCGGTCTGACCCGACAGAAAAACTTGCGAGAAGAGCATCCTGATTTTCACTGGGTTCATGATCTGGATGAATTAAAAAACCAGCAGATTGACTATGTGATTAATCTGGCAGGTGAAAGTATTGGTCAGGGTCGCTGGACCACCGCCCGTAAAAAGAAACTGAAGAATAGTCGTCTAAAGACCACCCGGCAACTTTTTGAGCATCTGGAAAGATATCAGATCAAGCCCAAACGGATTATTTCAACCTCTGCTGTGGGCTACTATGGCATTGATCCTGAAGAGCAGTGGGATACGGTGTGTACAGAACAGAGCCCGGCACAAGACATTTTTATGTCCGAGCTATGTGCCGAATGGGAGCGTTTGGCCTTATCTTATCCTGAGCAGAACACCAAGATTATTCGTCTAGGTGTGGTATTTGCTAAGGGTGGAGGAATTCTTCCGCAGATGTTATTACCCATCAAATTTAATCTGTTTGTCCAGATTGGTCATGGCCGCCAGCCGGTAACTTGGGTACATCTTCAGGATGTCATGCGGGCCATCGAATTTTTGATGCAGGAATCGACTCAGCCCCAGATTTTTAACCTGGTGGCTCCAGAAAAAGTCAGTCAGGCTCAATTTGCTCGAATAGCTGCGCAGGTGCTGAAGCATAAACCTTTATTGCCGTTACCAGCTTGCAGCATGAAAATGCTGCTGGGCGAACAATCCCAACTGATTTTAAATGGACAGTATGTTCAGCCTAAAGCTTTACAGGAGGCTGGTTTTACTTTTAGTTATCCGACTCTGAAAGAGGCGCTACTGGAAGTGTTAAACCGCTAAAGCCTGAGTTTCTAAACGCTGTGCCGGATTATAAGGCTCTGGATCAACAAAAGTCGGCTGTTCCAGCATGAGCTGGGCCAGAAGTTTCCCCGACGCAGCGCCCATACATAGGCCATTACGGAACTGACCGAAATTGATCCAGAGATTGTCCAGATGCGGCATTTTGCCAATATAGGGAATGCCATCGGGTGAGCTGGGCCTTAAACCAGCCCATTGTTTCACCATCGGAAAATCAGCCAGCTCTGGCACCATCTCCAGACAGGCAGTAAAAATATCCTGACGGATTTCGGTTGAAGGGGAGGTATCAAAGCCGACCTGACGCATACTCGAGCCGCACAGCACATGACCATCACGGCGTGGGATCAGGTACATGACCTTGTGCATGCACATGCTGGGCAGCCAGTGCTCTGGTGTTTTAAATAGCAACATCTGGCCCTGTACCGGCTGTACCGGAATGTTAAAGCCGAGCTGTTCCGACCAGTAAGCTGACCATGCGCCGGTTGCAATCACAAACTGATCTGCCTGAAAACTCAGTCCATTCTCGCTTGATATCTGTTGAACATGACCTTGCTGTATATCGAGTTGGCTGATTTTACAATGTTCCTGCCAGATCACACGGGGATGCTGCCTCAAATAGCTGATGATCGACTTTAGCAGTCGGGGATTGCGGATATTGGCCAGTTCAGGAAAATAGAGAGCCTGTTTGAACTTCGTCTGATCTACTCTAGGATTGATCTGTCCGAGCTGCCTTTGATCGAGAAGTTGCGCCTGCTGCTGCGGATCCTGATATTGCTCGGCATAACGCAAGCCGATTTCAAAATCGGACTCATCAAAAATCAGCATGCCCGTGTTATGAATCTGAAAATCAATTCCGCTTGTCGGTTGCAGTTTTTGATTCCAGGTCTGATACAGCGGTTTGGCATGGCGAGCCAGAGTATTGACGGCATTCGGGTAACGCCAGGGATACATGGGGGAGAGAATGCCGCCTCCGGCCCAGGACGCTGCCTGTCCCGCGGCCTGCTGATCCAAAATCGTGATCGAACATCCCTGTTCCAGCAGTTCCAGAGCGGACATTAATCCGGTAATACCCGCACCGATAATGGCGATATGCATTGCGCCAGGGTCCTTCTGTTTATTTCATCTCTTTCAGTTTAACAGCTGCTTCTTCAGCAAAATAAGTCCAGATACCATCTGCACCGGCACGACGACAGCACATCAAAGATTCCAGAATCACGCTGTCAGATAACCAGCCATTCTGGATTGCAGCGGCCAGCATGGCATATTCGCCACTGACCTGATAGATAAAGGTCGGCAGACCAAAGGTGTCTTTGACTTCACGAACGATATCCAGATACGGCATGCCAGGTTTGACAATCACCATGTCGGCACCTTCCTGAATATCCAGAGCAATTTCATGCAGGGCTTCGGCGCGGTTGCCAACATCCATCTGGTAATTGTATTTATTGCCGCCTTTCAGGTTGCTGGCAGAACCGACTGCATCACGGAACGGGCCATAGAAGCTCGACGCATATTTGGCTGAATAGGCCATAATAGCAGTATAAATATGACCTTGTTGTTCGAGAGCCTGACGGATCGCGCCAATACGACCATCCATCATGTCGCTCGGAGCTACGATGTCGGCGCCTGCTTCTGCATGACTCAGAGCCTGTTTAATCAGGGCCTCGACTGTTTCATCATTTAATACATAGCCAGTTTCATCAATGATGCCATCTTGACCATGGGTAGTATAAGGGTCCAGCGCGCCGTCGGTAATCAATACCAGTTCCGGCAATTCTTTTTTTAACAGACGTACGGTGGTTTGTACCAGCCCATCTTCACGCCAGGCTGCTTCTGCAAGCAGGCTTTTATCTTCTTGCGGCGTTACCGGGAACAGCGCCAGTTTATTCACACCCAGTTCCAGCAAGCGTTCCGCTTTTTTTAGCAACAAGTCAGCAGACAGGCGCTGCACATTGGGCATACTTGGAATGTCTTGCGTCTGGTCTTGCCCTGGCAGTACAAAAACTGGATAAATCAGGTGGTCAGCACTGAGATGCGTTTCACGTACCATAGAACGTAAATGCTCATTTTTACGAATACGACGCATGCGAGTTGCAGGAAATGCGGGACGATTGAACGTATAGGTCATAAAAATCTCAGCAATCAGTATTAAACTAGGCTGCTATTGTAGCCCTATCTGAAATTTTTGGGCATAAATTAGCGGTTTTATTGTGGTGGCTTCGGACAGACTTATGACTAAAACAGAGAAAAACTGGACAGGTAGTATACATTTAGGAGCAAAGGTGGATATTGATGTGGTTTTAAATCAGTTGGTACATGCTTTTAATGCCTCTCCTTTTTTTAAGCATAATGGTATGACCATGCGGATCGTCGATGGTCAGATTGAAGCTTATATTGAGATGCAGGACTTTATGATTGGTAATGTGGCCTTCCAGATTCTGCATGGTGGTCTGGCAGCCACGGTACTCGATAGTATTGGCGGGATTGTGGCCATGGGAGAGCTATATAAAAAGGCAGGACCAGAAACCATTGCCGAGACCATTAAAAAAGTATCACGACTGGCAACAGTGGATATGCGGGTAGACTATCTGGCACCCGGACGCGGGAAATATTTTATTGCCCGTGCAGAAACCTTAAGATTGGGGCGTAAGGGTTGTACCATGCGTATGACTATGGTCAATAACGAAGACAAGCCGATTGCTACAGCTATTGCCTCTTATGCATATTAATCCATCTGGCAGCTCAAGATTGGCTATGAGCTGAGTATATAAGCACCTTTCTAAGCAGAGGTGCTTATAGATTTAAATTTTCAGGTTATATTGTTCTATCGGGGATTGTTATCAAGATGTACAGTCATTCATGGTCGCAAAAAATAGCAAGCCAGTAAAACTCATTTTTGGACTCTCCCTGGGTGTTGATCTCAGCGCAATATAAAGTAGTAAGTAAAAAAATATTCAATAGAAAACCGGTAGTAGACAGCGGTTTTTATCAGGCTTATAAATCTGACTTTGCCCGCTTTAAGGCATTTTGCCATTTGGCTAAATGTGCTGCACGTTTGTCATCCTGCATTTTGGGTTCAAAGGCCCGGTCGAGTTGCCATGACTGTGCAATTTCATCAAAGCTTGCAAATACGCCAGATTTTAAGCCCGCCATTGCTGCGGCACCCCAAGCGGTAGACTCCAGCATTTTCGGACGTAATACCGGTACATTTAGCAGGTCTGCCTGAAACTGCATCAGCATGTCATTACCACTGGCACCGCCATCAACGCGTAACTCTTTTAAGGGATGGCTAATATCCGATTGCATTGCGGTCAATACATCTGAAACTTGAAAGGCAATTGACTCTAAAGCGGCACGGGCAATATGGGCTTTATGGGTGCCACGTGACATGCCACAGAGCAGGGCGCGGGCTTCGCTATCCCAGTGCGGTGCACCGAGTCCGGTAAAGGCAGGCACTAGAACTACTCCATCTGTATCATCGACTGTACTGGCGAGCTTTTCGACATCACTGCTTTTTTGGATAATACCAAGACCATCACGCAGCCACTGTACTACTGCGCCAGCCATAAATACACTGCCTTCTAGTGCATAGGTCGTTTTGTCCTGTGCCTGCCAGGCGAGGGTAGAAAGGAGCTTATTTTGACTGAACTGAATATCATGGCCGGTATTGAAGAGCATAAAACAGCCAGTACCGTAGGTGTTTTTGGCAGTACCAGGCTCAAAACATGAATGTCCAAACAGGGCTGATTGCTGGTCACCTAAAATTCCGGTGATGGGGATAGTCGCACCGAGTAAACCGGGTGCAGTATCTGCAATATAGCAATCGGAACTCACAATTCTTGGCAGGATAGAGGCCGGAATATTAAATTGTTCTAATAACTCTTCGTCCCAGCTCTGATTGCGCAAGTTCATCAGCATGGTACGGGATGCATTACTGGCTTCAATAATATGCTCGGCACCTTGGGTCAGGTTCCAGATTAACCAGCTATCAATGGTGCCAAAAGCCACATGCCCCTGCTCAGCTAAGGCATGTAATCCATCAATATTTGCCAGTAGCCAAACCAGTTTGCCAGCACTAAAATAAGGATCTATACGTAATCCGGTTTTTTGTTGTACCTGATCCATAAGGCCTTGCTGGATCAGCTGATTACACCAATCGGTTGCCCGGCGATCCTGCCAGATAATGGCGGGTGCCAAGGGTTTACCATTACGGCGGTCCCATACCACTGTGGTTTCACGCTGATTGGTCAGTCCAATGGCTTTAATATCTTTGGCCAGAATGCGCGCTGTAGCCAGTGCCTGCTGGACGACTGCAATTTGGGAGCTCCAGATTTCCTGTGCATCCTGTTCGACCCAGCCTGAATATGGCGTCTGGATATGGGTCTCGCGTTGAGCCGTTGCCTGAACCTGTCCATGTTCATTAAAAATGATCGCACGACTTGAAGTCGTTCCCTGATCAAGGGCCAATAAATAGCTCATGAATGTTTCTTTTATAGGACTTGAAAAACAAAATATTAGCGCAATTATTAAATTAAGGCACATCAATGTGTAATTGTTTGAAAAATGGCATCGCAATTCTTCACAGTTATGCTATGATGAAGCCTACTTTGGGGGTGTTTCTGGCTTCGACGCTGGTGATGAAACTCATAGATGCATGTCGAGAGCGCATTTTCTCTCGTAAATCAAATTTGCATTTTAATAGTCGCAAACGACGAATCATACGCTCTAGCTGCCTAAGGGCAGCTTGTCCGCATCTCTGAATACTTGTGGTTAGAGATCCCGACTGAAGCGCAAGCACACAAGTCCGTATAAAACCAAGCCTCGGGGTTTTGTACTAAATTAAGAGGATCGCGATTTGTACCCTGTTCGTCGGGTCACAAAGAGTTAAAACAATAGACGATATCTAAGCATGTAGTATTCTCGAGCGTAGTGCTGGCGGACGCGGGTTCAACTCCCGCCACCTCCACCAAATGTAGTAATCAGGGTCAATCATTACACATCAGAATTGATCAGGATTCAGCAGAAAAGCCTTGAAACTTAACGGTTCCAGGGCTTTTTTGTGTCTATTCATCTGTCACGATAAATCAGATTGAATCATTGAAAATCACGGTCTATCAAACTAGGATGTTATACCAACGTTATACGGGTATAACATTTGAAATGTTGTCAGACTTAAAAGTAAAAAATTTAAAGCCACAAGAAAAACGCTATTCGATTGCAGATGGGGAAGGGCTGATTATTTCTGTATTTCCATCTGGGAAAAAGAAATGGGTACTGTCGTATCGTCACCATGGTAAACAGAATCAAAAAACGTTGGGTGAATATCCTGAAATTGGCTGTAAGGATGCGCGAAACCTTGCCCGGGATTTTAAATCACAGCTGAGTGGTAAAAAAATCAATGTGCCCACATTAGGCGAAGTCATTCAGGAATGGTTGGCGATCATGGGGCCATGTTGGACCAGTGATAAATATAAATATACAGTGATTTACCGATTAAATTACATTTCAGAAGATCTGTCTGACACCAGTATTGATGAAATTGAACGAAAAGATGTCGTAAAAAAAGTAAAAGAGATTGTGGCCAAAGGAACCATTGAAACCGCCAAGCGAGCCTTGCGCCTGTTGAGTGATGTTTTTAACTTTGCGATTGCATCTGATTACACTGAAAAGAATCCATGTATTTTGGTTGGTGATGTAATTCCTAAACAGGACATTGAAAATCTGGCTGCATTGAAGCCACATCAAATGACAGAGTTCTGGACAAAGGTCCAGCAAAGCTATGTCACTGATGATTTGATGATAGCCCTAAAACTTGCGTGTTATACCGCTGTTCGTATATCTGAGTTGCTTCATGCCAGGTGGGATACAGGCGAAATTAATCTGAATAAAAAAGAATGGATCATTCCGGCATCGCGGATGAAAATGCGTCGTGATCATGTAGTCCCACTGACGGATCAGACAGTGGAGCTGTTTAAAATTATGTATGACCGCAAAACTGATGACGGTTTTATCTTTAAACATACGAGAAAGCCGAATATGCCGTGCCGATCAGAAAGCATATTGGCCATTATTAAACGTAATGGCTATGCAGGGCAGATGACTACGCATGGATTTCGTACCGTTTTTTCGACCCATGCTAATGAATCGACCTTATTTCGTGAAGATGTCATTGAATATCAGATTGCCCATGTGCCTAAAAACAAGATTCGAGGCATTTATAACAGAGCAGAATATTGGTCGGAACGGGTGGAATTAATGACCTGGTATGCCAATGAAGTTGATCGATGGATGAAAATTTCTGAAAAAGGTTAGAAAACTAAGAATTTTTAGATAATTTATTGAAAAGTAGAGTAAAACAGCGTTTAAATTGAGGCTAGAAACTGGCTAGAACTCGGTTGAATATAGGTTAGAAATCAGAAAAGGGGCATAAATTATGCCCCTTTTTCTATGATTGTGTGCCAATCGTTGTGTCATTTCGCATTGTTTCGAGTGTTGTATCTTTCCATTCTTTGCGGTTTCCAAATACGCGCTCTGGAGGATATTTCTTAATGTAATGCTTTTTAAAGGTATTCACACAGATTCCCAATTCTTTGGCCACTTTGACCATTGGATGCCATGACATAATTAATTTTCCTCCCTTTAAATGACTGCAATAAAATCAAAATGTATAAGGTTCATGTGCAGTGGTGTGAACCAAGTCTTTACCCACATGGTGCGGTTGAAGGTCAATAAACGGTCCTTGCCGTCTTCCTTGAAGTAGGTCACGCGATCACCTTTGACTGCCACGATGGTTGCACCTTCAGGTTTTTCTGCCTTGAGTTTTTCCAGTTCTTTCTCAGTCATTTTCTACTGTCTCCATAGCACTTTGATACTGACTGGCAGTTAATTCGGTATGTGGTAAAACAAGGTCAAAGTTCGCTGATACAAAGTATTTATCGTCTTTCTTTTTAAATGCTAAATCAGCACCATAACGGATGACTTCCCCAAAAAGCGTCGTTGTGAGATCGGAGTAATTAAGGCTATGAAGGTCCTTCATGAACTCTGAATAAAACTGCTTATTCGTTTTACGTGGTCTAGCTTCAAAAATAGGCTTGCCATCCATTGGCTTACCTTTGCTAATTTTAAATAGAGTTTTATCGATTTTAGATTCATCGAAAAACCAAATGTGATGGAAGATTTTTCCATTGCTTAAAGTATTGTGAACGCCATACCCATCAGCAGCATATTGTTCACCAACTTGATAAAGTTTTTCGTCAAATTTATTCGAAGCTGAAAGTGCTGCATCAATTTTATTTACAGCTTCTGTGTCATTAATTTCATAATATTTTTGCATTGCTTTCCCCTTAAACCGCATTTGCCTGTGGTGCTGAATCCAGCATCTGTAAGTTGTCTGCACGAATTTCTGTGCTGTAACGTTCCTGACCGTTTTGGTCGTTCCATTTACGTGTACGAAGTGAACCCTCGATATAAACTTTTGAGCCCTTTTTTAAGTATTGCTGGGCAATTTCACCCAAACGATTGTTGGCCACAATGCGGTGCCATTCGGTTTGTTCAATCCAATCACCAGTTTGTTTGTTCTGCCATTTTTCAGAAGTGGCGATTGAAAATTGACAAACTGAACCACCATTTGGAAAGGTTCTGCTTTCAGGATTGGCACCCAGCGTGCCGACAAGGATTACTTTATTTACACCACGCATGATTCTTCCCCTGTAACTTTTGCAAAATGACTGAAATGTGCTGTGAAACATTTCTGATTGTTGGTGAATGGGATCTTTGGATTGTCGATATGACAGACATAGAGTTGATCTGTACCGACGATCTGTTTCACTTCAAAACGCTGATGACTGCTGACAATAAATTTGTAGCGTGCAAATTCATCAGGTATCCAAACGGTGTCACCCACTTGGAAGTCGTGAACTGTATTGATTTCAGGATCCGTGAACGGTAGGGCATCATCAAAGTCGAGTTCAGCAGTTTCAAGGCCACCTGGCTGTGCTTTGCCAGTATCAACAATATTTTTCATTTCATTGATCAAGATGCACGCTTCGGTTGGCATGTGTTGAACGCAATGATGCTGATTTAAAATGCTGTGCAAGCGAAGTACACGTGCTGAAATATCCTGGTGTTCAGCGATCATGGTGTAATAGCTTTGATCTTGAGTTTGAGCATGCATCACGAAATCTCCTTCACACTATTCATTAATGGATCCAAAAATTCTTTTTTAAGCAGCTTTAACTGTTCAAGGTTATAGCTGTATTCACCGCTTTTAGTTTGGATCTCAATTGCACAACCAGATTCTTCCAGTGATAAAAATTCAGGTAAATCTTGAGAATATTTATCAAAGCTGTCTTGTAGCTCAGTAATAAGAATTTCTACTTGCTCAAGTCCTAGATTCAATGGATTTTCAATTTTTTGAATCATTATTTTTTTGCCCCTAAATTTGGATTGGTGAAGATCCAGCACTTCACGTTACGGCTTGGTTTACCTGGTGCTTCACGACTTTTATTCACTGCTGCCACGTCATCGGCAGGGAAACGGTCTGAGTACACCTGTTTATTACTTTCAATGAATTTGTACTTGCGTGAGGTACGAAGTAATTTCTTCATTTCATTGATTTCAGGCAGCTGCTGATAATTGCGTGCAGCCACTTTGTAAATTTCGTTTAAGTTGATTGCGACAGTTTGAGCATCGGCAGGGTGGTGGTTTAAGCCCCATTCTGGTGAACGATTGCCTTGAAGATATTCGTAAACGTCCCAGAATTTTTCTACGTCAGGATGATCACCATTCAACTGTTCAACACGTTCACGCGCCATTTGTTCAAGCATTTCTTGTGCTTCAAGCATGTCTTCCAAGTCGATTGGCAAAACGTGTTTGGTCATTGCTTCAATTAGTGCAGCCACCTGTGCATGACATAAGGCAATACGTGTATGGGTAATGCCAATTTCATGATAGTGATCTTCAATTGACTGTAGCTTTGATGCGTATGTCTCCAAGATCTTGTCTTCATTACGCAGACAATGCGTCATGAACGTGCATGCATCTTCGAGTTCCATGCGATCCAGTTCATCGACAATGCGTTTGGTTTCCAATGACTGTCCTTTGCGGTCAAAGTACAAGTGCAAAGTACGTGTCAGGATTGCTTCTGAAGCCTGAATTGCCGTGTTTTGAGAAATCAGGATGGCACCACGGAACGGTGGTTCATAGGTTTCATTCCCTGCAGTCTTTAAACCTTTAGAACGAATTGCACGACCGTTGAAGGCATCTTTGAGTTCATCCCAACTGAATTTAGACTTTTGAACAGCATTACCATTCACGTCATTACGGTCGCCTTCGATCAGGACCACTGGAAGGTTTGCGATCTGTGCAAAGTTACGGTACACCGCCACGTTTGTTGATTTGTTTGCATCAAAGCCTTCATAGTCTTTACGGCCTGAAAGTTTCCACATCATTTCAATTAAACGTGATTTTCCTGCACCTGCTTCACCGACAATTTCCATGAAAGGGTATGAGCTGTGCATGGCACGGATTTGTTCAGCAAAATATGAACCCATCCACCAAGCCAAAGCCACAATACCTTTAGCACCACGGACTTTGTGGAAGTCCTCCCACCATGACGGATCAAACTGTTTTTTAGGGTTCAATGTGATCGCTGGTGAACTTGCCAGTGTTTTAATTTCCTGACGTTTTACTTTGAAAAAGTCATGCTCATTGATCGGGATGATTTGACCTTGATGAACGGCATATTTTTCAAAAATATAGGTTTGGTATTCACGGCTATAACCAATGTAATCAATGGTTTTGACTTCACGTAAACGTTCAGTTTCACGTTTGATGAATGTTTCCAATTGCATATCTGTGCCTGTCCACATTGCACCGGACATCACCGACATAACACGTGGTTTGAACTTAGAACGTGACGACATATGATCAGCTGTAAAGGTGGTTTTCGCTTCTGACCATGGGCTTTGCAATTTGAAGTAGTACCAAGATTCGTCGGTAATTTCATTGCGCTGGAAGTACAACGGTTCAATCTGAGCATTACAGATTTCTTTTGCTGCTGAACAGTTCTTCAATGCACTGGCACGGATCTCTTTATCAGTCAGGATCTGACCACCATTTTCAGCTGCTTCATTGTTGCGGTCTTCCAGGTGCTGAACTGCTTTATTGAATTTGTCATAGTCGAGTTCCCACCAGTACAAACGGAACTTGTGGTTGTAATAGAAGGTATGACGACGACCTTCATAAAAGTTGTAAATTAAAAGACCTGCTTCTTCTGCAGTTTCAGCAATCAGCAATTCACCATAGTGTTTGTACTTTGGGAATTGATCAGGGTTGAGTTTGTCCCACTGAAATAAATCATTCCAATCAAGTTTTTTACCACCATTTGCAGGTGGCTGTGCAGCAGTCGATGACCAACCTTCAGCACGTGAACGTTCATGCCATTTAACTGTGTAACCTTTACCTGCAGAATCATTATCGAATGCCCAACGTAAACGTGGCTTATCAATTTTGAGTTCATGGCAGCGATCAGCGATGGCTTTAAGCATTTGAGAAGGGTAGTTGACACATGACAGGCAAGACATGGCTTTCACACCTGACTGACTCAGTGCAATGGCATCAAAGATTCCTTCAGTGATCCAGATCGCTTGGCCTTTTTCCCCTAAACGGCAAAGTTCATCCAATTCATGCACTGACCATGCTTGGCCAGCATTTTTAAAACCATAGTTAAAACGTGCTTTTTTATTGCCGAAACGTTCTGGTCTGTCGATTAGACGTTCCCAATAGTTTTTTTCATCTAGCATAAAGCGAACAGTTGCTGATGATTCTTTGCTGTCTTTATCTGTATAGAACTGCTGGGTGTATTTACCAATTAAGTTTTTAAGATCGAAACCACGACCTTCAGATAAAAATGCATCTGCTGCAGCATTTGGATTTGTGTCGGTTTGCGGGTGGTATTCAGACCAGTCTTTGAATAAGTCTTCACAGATATCTTTGACGTGTTCTTCATAACCACATTTGACCAGACGACCACATTTCACCAAACGAGGATTGTGGGCATGGGTATAAAGTTCTTTTTTACCGCATTGTGGGCAGACACCTTCACGGAACCATTCGCCACGTGTCTTGAAACTGAACATTTGTTCAAGACGGGCAATGATGCGATGTTTAATTTCAGACATTAGTGAAGTCCCTTTACGTTGCTTTCAACAATCCATTCCCAATCCTTTGCGTCTTGGAATGTAATGATTTGGTGTTCAAATAAGGCTTCGATATAGCCTTTTAATTTTTCAGCAAAGCGTTGACGTTCTTCACCAGACAAAGTTTTTAAATGGTCTATACGTTTTCTTAAGGCTTCTGTACCATTACGATTTTGGAGTTGATTCTTTCGCTTTATACAAAGTTCTTGAAGTGTTGTCATTCTGTTTACTCTTAGCTTGAATTAAGTAAACTAATAAGCTTTTCAGGGGCTTATTGTTTATTTTTGGC
>NZ_JAMXYB010000021.1:0-45099 GCF_024129495.1 Acinetobacter sp. S4400-12
CTCATTATAGGGCAATTTCTTACACGTGCAAGTGCTTTTAACTCACAAGATTCACGACTGTTTTATTTTTATGCACCAAATTGGTTCATTTTCCTGCCAATATTTACATAAACTTATAATATTAAACAAAAAATATGAACAAAATATTTCTATTTAATTTTATAGTTATTTGTTCACGCTTGGTGTTTTAATCGTCACACTTTTAATTTGTACTGCTGTAACTGGTACATTTTGATGCATTCCATAATTACGGGTCGGGACTTTGGCAATTTTATCTACAATTTCCATACCTTTTGTGACTCGCCCAAACACCGCATAGCCTGCATTCATGGCTGAACGATCCAGAAAGCTATTATCAACCAAGTTTATAAAGAACTGAGCTTTTGCAGAGTCTGGCTGATTGGTACGTGCCATAGCCAAGCTACCGCGTTTATTTTGCAAACCATTATAGGATTCATTTTTAATCGCCGCTTTAGCATTTGGCTTTTCCTGCATCGCTGCATCGAAACCACCACCCTGAATCATAAAGCCAGGAATCACACGGTGAAAGATGGTGCCAGTATAAAAGTTGCTTTTGACATAGTCTTCAAAGTTTTTGCTTGAGATCGGTGCCTTGTCATTAAAGAGTTCAATTTCGATATTGCCAGATGAAGTCTGCATCTCAACCAGGGTATTTGCAGCAAAGCCCGGTAAGCTAATGGCAGCTAGTGCGATGGCAGATAATGATTTTTTTAACATTTTTTAACTCATCCTTTATATAGATCCGCTTTGGAATGACGGTATATTAAGCTTTTATGTCCAATAATAGCAGTTGTCTGCCAATCAAATACAAGAGAATAATAATGAATTATGCATTTGCACAGGAACAAAATATCAATCAGTTCCCACCTTGGCATTTGCAAGGTGAAGGTTTTATTTTAAATTACTGGCTGACGCCCAGTTTTATCCAGCAGGCCAAAGCGTTTCGAGTTGCGCCTTCAGCATTGGGCCGCGTTGTTCAGGTCCTCTTAATACGTTACCAGAGTTCACCGGTGGGTCCTTATGATGAGCTGCTGATTTTAGATCATCCTTTAATTAGTAAGCGGCGCTTAAGCTCCATTCCCAAAATCTATGTATCTACTCATGAATCTGTAGCACATGGTCAGGCTTTATGGGGGATTCCTAAAGAATATGCCAAATTTGAGTGGGAAAAGCATCATCAGGACACGATTTGCCGTATCAGCCACCAAGGTCATCAGATGAGTCTCTCTATTCGCAAAACCCGCTCACCGCGCCAGTTCTATATAAATAGTCATCATATCCCTGCCTCAATGCTGAAAATCCAGCAGGCCTGGGAAGGGCAGCGTTTTGACTTTAGCCCTCAGTTCCGCGGTTATCTCAGCAAAGTTTTACAGGTAGAATGGCATAATACCGGAGATATTTTTCCCGACTTTTCCAAAGCCAAATATTTACAAAGCTTTTATATCCCGAAATTTAATTTAATTTTCCCTGAAGCTCAAATCTCTTCCAAATAAACAGTATTCATAAGCAGAATAATAATCTCAAAATATAAAAGGTGTTTTAGCAAACACCTTTTAAAATTGGCCTAGCCTAATTGCGTTTATCCCAAAATTTTCGAAAATCCCGAGCGATCTCGATCACGTATTTTTTGGCCCGTTTAGAAATCGGGCTTAAATTAATAAACCCATGCGTCTGATCGACATAGTTTTTATGATAGACTCGCACACCATGCTGGCGCAGTTTATGAGCATAAATAGAGACTTCATCATGTAATAGATCATGCTGTGCGGTAATAACATAAGTCGGCGGCAGCTGTTTTAAATTACCATAAGTCGGTGAGACCAGTGGATCATCAAGCGCCATCTGGTGGTTTTCCACATATAGTCGGCTAACCAGATTAACATCCTCTTCAGACAAGACCAGCCCCTCTTTATAGGCATAAAAAGAAGGATGACGGCTCTTGAAATCGAGCACGGGATATAATAGTAATTGCGCCCGTGCTGCATAGCTCTTGCCAACACTGTGCTGTGCTACAACAGTTGCCAGATTACCGCCGGCACTATCCCCCGCAACCGCGATCCGGTTTTTATAGATTTTGAGAGTTTTACTGTTCTGATGTGCCCAGGCCAGTGCATCCTCACAGACCTGCACGATTTGTAGCGGGCTATATTCCGGAGTTAAAGGATAGGCCACACTGAGTACCTGTACTTTGGCATGCACAGCCAGTAAACGGCAGAACTCGTCATGGGTATCCAGACTGCCGACCATAAAGGCGCCACCATGATAAAACATGATCATAGGCAGCTTTTTCTGCGGCGCAGGATGATAGTGCCGAGCCATAATGGTTCCGCTATGTAAGGGCAGACGGATATCTTCAACCATTTTCAGTGGAGTCGGCTTGCCCTGAATCGCTTTCATCTGCTGAATAAAATCGACTCGTGCCTTAGCTACATCCTCATGAATAAAACTGGACTTTCCCTGCTTGAGCTGAATAGCCATTAAACATTTAACAAATGGGTCCAGATCCGGATAGATATAAGGATAGTCCAATGCCTTGGCTAGAGCCTCCTGTGCCATACCAGGCATATGGTTCAGCATCCGTGCGCCGAATCCTTGTCCCTTTTCTTGTACATATTTCATTACCGGGTGAGTTTGACTCATGCTTTTCTGCCCCTTTTCTCTTAATTCTTCATATTTTCTACATGATCAGAAGTTTAGTGACCATTCTGTTATAGAAACCTTAATATCTAGGTACACAGAGGTTCTATGCAATACGCTAACCTGCTTTATAAAAGATGTCATTGACAATTTTCTTAAGATTTTTGATGTTTTTTGCGAGCTTAATTGTATTTTAAAGAAGGAAGCCTATGGCCACTAAAGTAATCACGCTAGCTCTTGCAACTGCATTTTTAGCTGCAGGTTGTGTGGCATTTCCGGAAAATGACTATTATGACGGCCGTTATGATGGGCGTGGCTATGACTATCACTATGATCAGGATCATCGTTATAACCGGCAGCGTTGGCAATATGAACAGCAACGCAAGCGTCTGGAAATGGAGCGGCGCAGACAAGAGGTTCGACACCGTCATTGGGAGCAGGAACAGCAACAGGATCTGAAACAGCAGCGCAAAAGTATATCAGCACAACGTCAGAAACAGACTGAAGCGCAACGCAAACGTCGCCAGGCAGCTGAGCAGCAACGTAAAAAAGCCCAGCAGAACCATTCTGGGCATCGAAGCTGGAATGATCGCCATCGCCCGCAACAGCAGTCTCACCGCGGGCATCGCCGCGATTGAAGATTCAAGCCAAAAAGCTCAATATCAGCTATACAATTTAAAACAGACGAAAAAAAGGCTTATCCAGAGATAGATAAGCCAGAAAAACAAGAAACTACAGCGGTAAAATCTGAGTTAGATCCTATTCATTTAAGGCTGAATTGTGAAATACTTTATTGATTGGTTATTAATCGTTTTTAAGTATAAAAAACCAGCAACCCAAAACCAAGCTTGAATAATTTTTCAATTAAAACAGCCAGCTATAATCTAAGCTAAAAGTGACTTTATTCGGCTCTCTCTTCGGAGCAAAGTCACTATTTACAAGGCAATCATACATTTTCCTTCAGCCTATTGGAAACAGATAAAATTTATCCTCCCCATCTAAAATTGCGATTGAGCAATAGAATTTGTAATGAGGCAATGCATAGAAAATCCGGATTTAAGCCCACACCATTCGACTAAAGTCTATAACTGTTTAAAAAAAACCTCGGGTTTGTTAAAAATAACTTAAACTTAAGGATGAACTACGGTGTTTTTATTCTTGGCGCTGAGCGGTACTCAAGAGCCAATAGACGATAAAAGCTGTACGACTTTTATGAATTTTTCAGACTTTGCTATAAATCCTAAAATTAATCCGTACTTGCGCTTGAATTTTTTGGGCCTGCCCCTATTTCTAAAGTAATTCAGTATTTCAATCATGGCAGTTCAGCATTAACTTGGTTAACACTGATGCCCAAAGGACTGTACATGTTTAAAAACCCATTTAAACGGAGTAAATCAATGGCAACTGAGCAAAACCAGCAGGCTCAAGAACTTGAGCAAGAGCAAGTGGAACAAGACACAGCACAAACTCAAGCAGATACTGAGCAGGCGGAGGTTTCCGTTGAAGCTTTAGAAGAGAAAATTGCCCAGCTTGAAGGCGATCTGAAACTAGAAAAAGCCCGTACGGCCAATGCAGTCTATGAAGCACAAAAAAGTGTGGAACGGATTCAACGCGAATCTGAAAAGCATAAAGATACGGTGCTGGAAAAATTTGCCAAAGAGCTACTGGAAACCGTTGATAACCTTGAACGCGCAATTGCCGCAGTGGGCGAGGAAAAGACTGCTTTTTCTGAAGGAGTTGAGCTTACCCTAAAATCATTACTGACAACTTTGGAAAAATTTGGTGTGGTGGTGGTGGATACCGCTAATGGCTTTAATGCAGACCTGCATCAGGCAGTGGGTATCGATCCAAATGCCAAAACCAATGAAATTGGCAATGTGCTGCAAAAAGGCTATACGCTGAATAGTCGTTTATTACGTCCAGCAATGGTCATGGTTGGCGCCTAAAGCTAAGTATTTCGGGAGTTTGTGAAATTTTTTCTAAAAATTAACTTGAAAAAATTTGAATGGCTCTCATATCGGATAACAAGTGTAAATCACAAAAAAATTATTGAGGAAACCTCCAAATGGCTAAAATCATTGGTATTGACTTAGGTACAACTAACTCTTGCGTAGCTGTACTTGAAGGCGACAAAGTTAAAGTAATTGAAAACGCGGAAGGTGCGCGTACCACTCCATCTATTATTGCGTATAAAGATGGTGAAATTCTGGTAGGTCAGTCTGCAAAACGTCAGGCGGTAACTAACCCGAAAAATACCCTGTTCGCAATCAAGCGTCTGATTGGTCGTCGTTATGAAGATCAGGCCGTACAAAAAGATATCGGTCTTGTACCTTATAAAATCATTAAAGCAGACAATGGCGATGCTTGGGTTGAAGTAAACGATAAGAAACTTGCTCCACAGCAAATCTCTGCAGAAGTTCTGAAAAAAATGAAGAAAACTGCGGAAGATTATTTAGGTGAAACAGTGACTGAAGCTGTGGTAACCGTGCCTGCCTATTTTAACGATGCACAACGTCAAGCAACGAAAGATGCAGGTAAAATTGCTGGTTTAGATGTGAAGCGTATCATCAACGAACCAACGGCAGCTGCCCTGGCATTCGGTATGGACAAGAAAGAAGGCGACCGTAAAGTGGCTGTCTATGACTTGGGTGGTGGTACTTTCGACGTTTCAATTATTGAAATTGCCGACCTGGATGGTGACCAGCAAATCGAAGTATTGTCGACCAATGGTGATACATTCCTGGGTGGTGAAGACTTCGATAATACCCTGATCGACTATCTGGTTGAAGAGTTCAAGAAAGAACAAAATGTGAATCTGAAAAATGATCCACTGGCATTACAACGTCTGAAAGAAGCAGCAGAAAAAGCTAAAATCGAGCTTTCTTCTTCTAACGCAACTGAGATCAACCTGCCATACATCACGGCTGACGCGACTGGCCCTAAGCACTTGGTCATCAATATTACCCGTGCAAAACTGGAAGGTCTGGTAGCTGATCTGGTTGATCGTACGATTGAGCCTTGCCGTATCGCCCTGAAAGATGCCGGTCTGTCAGCTTCTGATATTTCTGATGTGATTTTGGTAGGTGGTCAGTCGCGTATGCCACTTGTACAACAAAAAGTACAGGAATTCTTTGGCCGTGAACCACGTAAAGACGTGAACCCGGATGAAGCAGTTGCAATGGGTGCAGCGATTCAAGGTGCCGTGCTTTCAGGTGACAAGACTGACGTTCTGCTGCTTGACGTCACTCCGTTGACACTGGGTATTGAGACCATGGGCGGTGTGTTAACTCCAATCATCGAGAAAAACACCACCATTCCGGCGAAAAAATCTCAAGTATTCTCTACTGCTGCGGATAACCAGCCTGCTGTAGACATTTCGGTTTACCAAGGTGAACGTAAAATGGCTCAACAAAACAAATTGTTGGGTAACTTCCAGTTAGGCGACATTCCACCAGCGCCACGTGGTGTGCCGCAAATTGAAGTATCGTTTGAC
The DNA here is from genome assembly GCF_024129495.1 of Acinetobacter sp. S4400-12. Taxonomy (NCBI): domain Bacteria; kingdom Pseudomonadati; phylum Pseudomonadota; class Gammaproteobacteria; order Moraxellales; family Moraxellaceae; genus Acinetobacter; species Acinetobacter sp. S4400-12. The sequence goes on from NZ_JAMXYB010000021.1 coordinate 6,152, forward strand.
ATTAACGCTGACGGTATCTTGAAAGTATCTGCAAAAGACAAGAGCACAGGTAAAGAGCAATCAATTCAAATTAAAGCAAACTCAGGTTTGAGTGATGCTGAAATTGAAGCGATGATCAAGGATGCGGAAGCGAATGCGGAAGAAGACCGTAAGTTTGAAGAGCTTGCCAAAGCACGTAACGAAGCAGACGCACTGGTTTCTTCTGCTCAAAAAGCAGTGAAAGATCTGGGCGAACAAGTGACTGCGGATGAGAAAACTGCGGTAGAAACAGCGGTTTCAGAGCTTGAAACGGCTACACGTGAAAATGATGTAGAAGAGATCAAGGCGAAAACTGAAGCGCTGCAAAACATCATCATGCCGATCACGCAACGTGCTTATGAAGCAGCTCAAGGCCAAGGTGGTGCACAAGGTTTCGACCCGAATGCATTCCAAGGTGGTGAGGCTGGTCAATCACAAAAAGCGGACGATGGCGTTGTAGATGCTGAGTTCACTGAAGTAAAAGATGACAAAAAATAATTTGTCAGCTGATACCTAAAAAAACCGCGCGCAAGCGCGGTTTTTTATTCCCTGCATTTTATAAAAAGAAAATGTCCATATTGATCATATTTCTTAGCTCGTCCGTTGAGTTTCTGCGAAGACTTAAAGGCAGATAGGTAAAACCAGACTTGTGGCTGCTATTCCTTTCAAATTGCAGTTCTTTTGGAAAAATTAAAATAGTCAGCTAGATTATGTATAAACAATAGTTTTAAAATCAAAGACCTATTCTGATTTTCTAAGTATTTTAGGTAGGAGACTCAGTATTGCAGGCTATGTACACGGCGCCAATACATCCACCATTACCCTATAATTCGCTTAGTGAGCGGCTGACTCACTTCCTGGATACCCGTTTACATTGCATCCAGCTGATCGCTAATCATTGCTCACCAGAGCAGGATGCTTTCAAGCAAGCAGAACAGCAGGTTCTGGCAGATGAAGCCAGCTATCTGCATCAATAGAACAGTTTGACCGCCTCACAAGGCTATCTTGCAGATCAGCAACGCCATCTGATTAGTCAGAAAAGCCAGATTGAAACGGAATTTCCGGCATTTTCATAACGCAAAAATCAGCCTGATTTATCTGAATATGAACGTGAAAGAATTGCGACAGAGTTTCAAGATCTAGAAGCACAGACAGCACGTTTTCAGTAAGAATACCAGTCTTTGCAGCAGCAACAGCAGACTGACTTTAATCTGCAACTGCCTGCCCATCAAAATGGCTTACAGCAAAATATTCTGCACGCCCAGCAGCGTTCTCCTCCACGCGAATTTGATAAAGGCGTATGTACGGCCAGCCAGATGCAGATTTATCAGTTGGAAGCACAAGATGTTGGACGGCTGACCCTGGCACATGGACTGGGCCATGCTTTGGGACTTCTGCCTCCTCATGGTCTGAAAGCCCTGAGGTATCCGGTTTTGGGTTAGCAAACACGGTAGGATTTTCGACTGCGACCTGCCGATAAAACCCTACTCTATCGCCGTTAATCTGGCTGAGCCAGAGGATATATTTATCGGCAGATGGACAATTAAGCAGCAGATAAAGGCATTTCATGCTATGGTGAAGGGTAGTATAGTGTTTTAAGCCATCTCTGGAGATTCGTGTGAGTTACTACCATATTTTAATTGAAGTAAAGGATCACATTAGTACGATTGATGAAACCCGTGATGTTGAAATCTTCGATATCAAGGAACTTCAACCTTATCTCCATTCGATTTTATTACCTTATTTTAATGAACAGTTAATTGAACTGGATGATGAGAATCTGGAATACAAAGATATTCTGCATCTGGAAATCAAACAGACCATTTTACCGATCAATGATCTCATTGAAGAAGAACAGCGACTATTACCTAGCGATACTGATATTACCATCAGTGCTTATGAAATTTTTAATAACCGTGACCTCAGCCAGGATGTCACTTCGGTTATTTTCGATCTGCTGGAAGCGGTCAAACTAGAAAACTAGGTTTAAGCGGATATAAAAAAAGTCCTCTTGATGAGGACTTTTTTTGTCATTACGAAACTTAGATCGAGAATGAAGAACCACAGCCACAGGTCGTGGTTGCATTCGGGTTTTGTACCACAAAGCGTGATCCTTCCAGACCTTCGATATAATCCACGACCGAACCTACCAGATACTGATAGCTGAGTGCATCCACCAGAACTTTTACATCGCCATTTACAAATTCTGCATCATCTTCATTCTGGCTATCTGCAAAGTTAAAGCCATAAGAAAAGCCTGAACAGCCGCCACCAGTGACATAAACACGGAGCATTAAGTCTTGGTTACCTTCACTGTCACGCAACTGGCGTACTTTATTTGCGGCATTGTCGGTGAGCACAAGCGCTTGAGCATTCATGGCAGATCCTCTATTGAATAGTATGTCTTTAAAAAGAAAAGACCATATTTCAAGTATAACACTCAATATATGGTCAGTCTCTTGAGATTAAAAGTCAAATCTGACTTATTTTATCAGGATTATTTATAGTTCTCATCCTGTAAGGCACATTCGAAATTTTTTGGGTTCTGCTTACAGCGGAACTGCCAGAGCAATTTCATCATGCGTTTGTCATAAATCCCGCGCTTGGTCAGGTCAATTCGGGCATCACGCATCATTTTCTGATAGCCCGGCTTGTCAGCAGCAGGAATATCCATCCAGTATTTTTGCGGAATATCCGCCTTCATTTTACCTAAAATACCAAAAGCACGCGGCAACTGGCCCTTGACCCATTCACGTGATTTTTGTCCATACCCTGCCGGAAATTTGTCCGGGCGAATAATAATATTGCCAGTCACCTGCAAAATTGGGTAATTGACGATTGCACCTTTATTTCCTAGGCCTTTATGCAGCTCAAGTGGCTTAAAAGCAGCAGCTGGTGCTCCAATAATATCGACTTGACTATTATTAAACATGCTGGCAAAGTTGCTGATTTCAGCACTTACGGCTTGCGCACCGACCTGCTGTACCATAATTTTCTGTGCTTCATCATAGCTCAGTACCGCAATTTTTTTACCTGCTGCTTTGGCCACGGTATTGATACTGCGATCATTGACCAGCAGATAAGCGTCCCCGACCGGAATCACCCCGGCAATTTCATATTTCCCCTGTAGCATATGCTTGGCAAAGGTCGGACTGGCCAGCCCCTGCATGACTTTAACGGCCAGCTTCAGGTCGGTGATGGCACCAATTGCATCCAGAGAACCAGTGAAATTATTAAACTGGCGGCCACGCATTCCGGTAACACTGATTGCGTCACATTTACCCGCTTTAAAGTCTTCGGCCACCACGGCCTCATTGGTATTCACGCGCAGCTCAATATCGCCTCCCCAGTTTTTAGCAGCCAGCTGATAGTCTTTCATCAGGCTATATACATCGCCATTTTTACCGACCAGGTCAAATACACATACTACCTGTTTGGCCTGCGTCAGTCCCGAAATCCCGAGCAGGGCCATACCCAGCATGAGCGCCTTCCATCCTTTTTTCATTCTGCTGTTTTCCTTATCAGATTGTTTTTATTTTTTCATATTGCATGTTCTTGTTTTTAGAGGAACATGTGGGGTGTCTCCTCTTCAGTCTAACGATTTTCTAATAATCTGCAATCGTATAACTGACGGCGATGCTACAAAAAAAGCCTAGACGAATCTAAGCTTTTTTTCTTCCAGAAGCAGATTATTCACCCGATAATGAACATTCAAAGTTGGCCTTATCTATAGAGCAGCGTGCACGTTTCAGAACAGACATCATGCCAGCATCATAAATACCCCGCTTGGTCATATCCATACGTCCATCGCGTAACAGTCTTTGATACTTGGTTTTGTCTTCTGCGCTGAGGTTCATTTTGTATTTTGCCGGAATACCCGCTTCCAGACGGTTAATCATTGCAATACTTTTTGGCAGATTTTTCACAAACCAGTCACGGGATTTCTGGCCAAAGCCGGCCGGGAATTTATCTGGACGAATCACTAAATCTGCACTTACCTGCAAGACCGGGAAGTTAAACATAGCACCATTACTGCCCAGGCCCTTATAAATCTCCAGCGGCTTATAGGCATAAGCCGGCGCACCGACCATGTCGACCTGACCATTGTTGAATTTCGCCACAAAGTTGGACACATCTGAAATAACAGCTTGAGCCCCAACACGCTGAACCATGATTTTCTGGGCATCGTCATAGCCCAGCACGGCGAATTTTTTACCGGCCGCTTTTTCAATCGAATTAATATTTTTATCACGCACGAAAATAAACGCTGAACCGAGTGGGGCGATACCGGCTATTTCATATTTTTTGCCCCCCAGATTACTGACCATTTTAGCTGCATTACGTTTGTCGAGCGCAAAAGTAATGGCACGCTGGGCAATGGTATTGCTTGGAGCACCGCCCAAGGCATCAATGGAGCCAGCAAATTTATTATATTGACGGGCACGCATCGCAGTCATAAATACAGCATCACACTTTCCTGCCTTAAAGTCATTATCCGCAACGGCCTCGTCCTGACGTGCAATCAGATTCACCTCAGCGCCCCAGCCTTTTGCAGCCAGTGCCCATTCCTGTGCCATCTGATAAGACTCTCCAGACTTACCCAGTAAGTCAAAGATACACACATCCACTTTTTCCGCAGCAGCCGTACCCGCAAAACCAAATGCAGAAAGTGCAACCAATGATAAAACTGCTTTTTTCATTCTATTCATCCTTTTGAAATCTTGTTGTTAACTGAGTGTCCATACACATCATAAATCTTAGCAAGTTTATTAAAAAAATAGAGTAATTACTCAAATATGGCATGTCATTTCAGGAAATTTATATGTCTTTTCATGCATATATTTTTTTATTACCCATTTAAGTTATTTAATTTCAAACACTTATATTATATAAATTCATCTAGATTTTTATATATCTGAAAAGAAAATTACAAAATAAAACATACTGTTTTTATTCACCGCCAATTGAACACTCAAAATTGGTTCTTTCCACCGTACAGCGCGCCCGCTTGAGCACGGTCATCATCATCGGGTCATAAATCCCCTGCCTGGTCAGATCCATACGGCCGTCACGAAGAATTTTTTGATAATTCAGCTGCTCATCCCGGCTCAGGTTCAGAATATATTTGCTCGGAATCTCCGCTTCCATACGTTTTACCATAGCAAAACTGCGCGGCAGCTGCTTGATAAACCATTCCCGAGATTGAGCCGCAAATTGAGGCGGAAATTTTTCCGGACGGATAATCAGGTCTGCTGTGACATTAACCACGGGAAAGTTAATCATGGCTCCTTTGCTGCCCAAACCTTTGGACATTTCCAAGGGTTTAAAGGCATAAGCCGGCGCAGCCACGATGTCGACTTCACCCTGATTAAATTTACGGATAAAGTTAGAAATGTCCGATTTCACCGGAATGGCTTCAATACGTTTGACCATGCTGGTTTGGGCATGATCATAGTGCAGCACCGCAAACTTTTTATCTTTGATATGTTCCAGCTGATTCATGCTGCGGTCACGGACAAAAATATAGGCCGGTCCAATCTGGCCAATGCCTGCGACTTCAAATTTTTCCTTGCCATTTTGGCTGACAAGCCGTTTGCTATTACGCTTGTCCAGCACATAACTGATGGCCTTCATTGCAATATCATTGCTCGGTACACCACCTAGCGCATCAATCGAACCGGCAAATTTGTTATAGGTTCGGGCGCGCATGGAGGTCATGTAAAACGCATCGCATTTTCCAGATTTAACGTCCTGATCCACTTTGGCTTCATCCTGATAGCCACGTAGCTGAACGCTTGTACCCCACTGTTTACTGGCCAGCGCCCATTCTTCGATCAGCTTGTAAGATTCGCCCGACTTTCCAAGCAGATCAAATACGCAAACTTGCTGCGGCGTGGCAGAAGCAGTTGAGACCAGTATTGTCATGAGCGATAAAATCAAAAATTGTTTTTTCATTTTTATTGAACTCGCTGTAATCTGTTCATTAAAATAAGCAGCAATCTATTATTTTTAAAAAATTAGAGTAATTATTCTAATTATTTCTATCATAACCAAATTTAAAGTTTTTAAAAGACAGGTCATCTGCAAATTGCGATGGAAGTCTTTTTTGTTTTCAGCGAGCTTTCTATTAGAATAGCGCTATTATTTTTTGCCCGTGTTAGTAAGTTCAATGATCCAGTTTGACCAAGTTTCCTTACGCCGTGGTGGGCGAGTATTATTTCAAAAAGCGTCCATGCAGCTGCATCCTGGCTGGAAAATTGGTTTAACCGGAGTCAATGGCGCAGGCAAGTCCACCCTATTTGCCGCGCTACTCGGAGAGCTGGGGGCTGATGAAGGTTCACTGAGCCGTCCATCAATATGGACCGTAGCGCATATGGCACAAGAAATTAAAGCGCTGGACATGCCAGCCATTGATTTTGTGCTGTCAGGAGATGAAGAATACTGGCATATCCAGCAGCAGCTGGCACAGCCTGAACAGCTTTCTGATACGGAGCTGGCACAGCTACATGGCCGTTTTGACGAGATTCATGGCTATTCGGCACCGGCCAAGGCGGCACAACTGATGGCCGGCCTCGGTTTTATGGATCACCAGCTCCGTCTAGCGGTATCCAGTTTTTCTGGTGGCTGGCGGATGCGCCTGAATCTGGCACGGACCCTGATGAGCCGTTCAGATTTACTATTACTCGATGAGCCGACCAACCATTTGGACCTAGATGCGATTCTGTGGCTAGAAGACTGGTTAAAAGCTTATGAAGGGACTTTGGTACTGATTTCGCATGACCGCGATTTTCTGGATGCGGTGATTGATCATATTCTGCATATCGAGAATCAGGAACTGACGCTTTATACCGGTAATTACTCAACCTTTGAAGTGACCCGCAGTGAACGCCTATCCCAGCAGCAACAGGCCTTTGAAAAGCAGCAGGAAACACGCGCTCATCTGCAAAAATTTATTGACCGTTTCAAGGCGAAAGCGACCAAGGCCCGCCAGGCCCAAAGCCGGATCAAAATGCTGGAGCGTATGCAGGAGCTGGCACCTGCCCATATCGATACGCCATTTACCTTCAGTTTCCGTGAGCCGACAAAAATGAGTTCGCCACTGCTGACGCTGGAGCAGGCAGAAATTGGCTATGGTGATAAGTCCATTGCCCAGAACATCAATCTGCAAATCACACCAAATTCCCGGATTGGTCTGCTCGGTATGAATGGTGCGGGTAAATCGACCCTGATCAAGTCTCTTGTCGGTGATTTACCTCTGTTAAATGGTCAGCGTAAGGCCTCTGAACTCCTGAATATCGGATATTTCGCCCAGCACCAGATGGATGCCTTAGATGGCCAAGCCAGTCCAATGCTGCAACTGGCACGTCTTGCTGATCCAAAAATCAGCGAAGCCCGCTTAAGGGCTTTCCTGGGTAGTTTCGGCTTTAGTGGCGAACGGATGGATACATCTTGTGAAAGCTTCTCTGGTGGTGAGCGTGCGCGTCTGGCGCTGGCGCTGATTGTCTGGCAACGTCCAAATGTGCTGATTCTAGATGAGCCCACCAACCATTTAGATCTCGATATGCGTCATGCCCTGACCATGGCCTTACAAGACTTTGAGGGTGCTGTGGTACTGGTATCGCATGAGCGACAACTCATCGCCACGGTCTGTGACGAGTTGCTGCTGGTACATGGCGGGCGCTGTACAGAGTTTGAGGGAGATTTGCAGGACTATGCCAAATGGTTACGCGAAGCACGCCAGCAGCAGATCAATGCGCAAAATACCTTAGTTAAGGCTCAAACAGTTACAGAGACGAAGCCGGCTGCACAGAAAGTCGATAAGGAAGCCCAACGTAAACTGGCAGCCCAGCGCCGCGAGCAGACCCGTCCCATCCGCAAGAATATTGAAAAGTATGAAACCCAGATTGAAAAGCTGCAACGGCGTCTGGCTGAGATTGAAGACTTGCTGGCCAATAGCGCTTTATATGAGGCATCACGTAAAGATGACCTGCTAAAGCTGATGAATGAGCAGACCGAACTCAAACAGAAGCTGGAACAGGCCGAAGAACATATGCTGGAACTTATGATGGAGCTAGAAACGCTGGAGCAGTCATTTCTGGACAGCTGAGTTCTGACCACTTTTTTATCTTAAAGAGCTGAGGCGCGGTGGACAATTCGCCTATGTCTGCAACATGAGAGCTATATTTCGCAAGAGTTTTTATGCTGATATGAGGCAGGAAATTCAGTCCTTCTAAAGGAAGGAGTCATAACGAGCTAGCAGTAAAAAATATGCTCATCCTGAACGTCTGGCGCTAAAATTTTTCCAGATTTTGTTATGAAACTTGGCAATAGTCTCGCTATTGCCAAGTTTCCTGCCTCATCTGCTCAGGTTTAGCTTATCACGCAATCTATTTACACAATGATCAACAGCCCCTCACTGTTTATCTAGTTAACCTCTTTTTTTAACACTCAAATTCATCTATTTGATTCAAAATTTTTTCTTTCCTCCAGTTTAAAAAGTTTCAAGCTGTTTTAGCAGGGAATTACGTAAGGCCTCTATAAGTTTATTTTTTAAACAGTTGGATGTCCTATTTCATACATTAATTTACAGCGCTTCCTCGCTTTCTCGGGCTCTAATAAAAAAGGTTTTTAATTTCTGGCAGTCTTGAGATGAGTCTGTTGAATATTGAACGAGAGAGGAGATCCGCATGCGTGCTCTTAGCTATCATGGTATTCGAGATGTACGAGTTGAATCTGTTCCAGATCCGGTTATTCAGGAACCAGATGATGTCATTTTAAGGGTGACTGCCACCGCGATCTGTGGTTCAGATTTGCATCTTTATCGAGGAAAAATTCCGGCCACAGAACAGGGTGATATTTTCGGGCATGAGTTTATGGGCATCGTGGAAGACATCGGCCCGGAAGTCAGCTCGGTCAAAAAAGGAGACCGGGTTATTATTCCCTTTGTGATCGCATGTGGTCACTGTTTTTTCTGCGAACATGAATTGATGGCTGCCTGTGAAAATACCAACAGCGGTCATGGGGCGATCCTGAATAAAAAACAGATTCCACCCGGTGCAGCCCTGTTTGGTTATAGCCATCTGTATGGCGGCGTTCCTGGGGGGCAGGCTGAATATGTGCGGGTTCCCAAAGGCAATGTCGGGCCTTTTAAAGTCCCCGGCTCATTACCAGATGAAAAAGTCCTGTTCTTGACGGATATTCTACCCACCGCTTGGCAAGCCGTGAGCAATGCGCAGGTCGGTCGCGGTTCCAGTCTTGCGATTTATGGAGCAGGTCCAGTCGGTCTGCTTGCTACCGCCTGTGCCCGCATGCTGGGCGCCGAGAAAATTTTTATGGTCGATCACCATCCTTATCGCCTGCGTTTTGCCCATCAGACCTATGGAGCGATTCCGGTTAATTTTGATGAGGTCGATGCGGCAGAATTTATCATCCAGAATACTGCCGGTCATCGGGGTGTAGATGCCGTGATTGATGCGGTTGGTTTTGAAGCCAAAGGCAGCCTGGTAGAAACCGTGATGACCAATCTGAAAATTGAAGGCTCCAGTGGTTTTGCCCTACGCCAATGTATCGCCGCAGTACGTCGCGGTGGGGTGGTGAGTGTGCCGGGAGTTTACGCCGGGCCAATTCATGGCTTCCTGTTTGGGGACGCTTTTGATAAAGGACTGACCTTTAAAATGGGACAAACCCATGTGCATAAATTCCTGCCCGAATTGCTGGAGCATATTGAAAATGGCAATCTTTCGCCAGACGTGATTATTACCCACCGCATGAAGCTGGAAGAAGCGGCGGAAGCCTATCGTATTTTTGATCAACGTGAACAGGATTGTCGTAAAATTATTCTGACGCCATAAAGACCGCTTCAGCCAGCAAGCAAAAAGCGCCCCGAAAGGCGCTTTTTTAGTCTGAGCTTTATCCTGAGCAATCAGGTATCAATATCGGCATTCAGGGCATTTTCTTCAATAAAGGCACGACGCGGTTCAACATCATCGCCCATCAAACAAGAGAACATACGGTCCGCTTCAATCGCATCCTGTACCGTCACCTGTAACATATGACGGTTTTCAGGGTCCATTGTAGTTTCCCAGAGTTGGTCGGCATTCATCTCGCCCAGACCTTTATAACGCTGGATCATCATACCGCGGCGTGAGTCTTGCAGAATATGCTGCCAGACCTGATGGAAATTACTGACCTGAATTTTGCGCTCACCTTTTTGTAAATAAGCCCCCTCTTCCAGCAGGCTAAACCAGCTTTTCGAGTTTTTCAATAAGCGCGCATACTCACTTGAACCGAGCAAACCAGCATCAATCAGATAATGATGTGGCAAGTTATGCACATAAATAGTGATTCGAGGTAACCAGCTCGCCACTGTTTGATCATTCAGTTCTTTTTCAAAGCGTTCCAGGCTCAGTTCAGGACGTAAGCCAGGCTGAATGCGCTCAATTGCTGCACGCAGCTGTTCACCCCAGCGGGTAACATAGTCCTCGTCTTCAAGCTGATCTAGCTTAAAGGCCTCGATTGAAATCAGGGCATCCAGCAGGCTGGCAGGATAACGCTGGGTCAAACGTGCCAAACTCTTTTGCGAGGTTTGGTAGTCTGCAATGACATTCGCCAGTGCTTCACCGCGAATGGCAGGGGCTTCTGCGCTAACATGCAATTCCAGTTCATCAATGGCATTGGAAATCAGATAAGTTTCCAGGGCATCATTGTCCTTGATGTACTGTTCCTGCTTGCCTTTTTTCAGTTTGTACAGCGGTGGCTGGGCAATATAGATATGGCCACGCTCAACCAGTTCCGGCATTTGACGGAAGAAGAAGGTTAAGAGCAGTGTACGGATGTGCGAACCATCGACATCAGCATCGGTCATGATAATAATTTTGTGATAACGCAGCTTATCCGGATTATATTCTTCACGGCCAATCCCACAGCCAAGTGCAGTAATCAGGGTGCCCACTTCGGCAGATGAAATCATCTTGTCAAAGCGTGCACGTTCCACGTTCAGGATTTTACCTTTAAGCGGCAAAATCGCCTGCATCTTACGGTTACGGCCCTGCTTGGCCGAACCACCGGCAGAATCACCCTCGACCAGGTAGAGTTCAGATAAAGCCGGATCCTTTTCCTGACAATCTGCCAGTTTACCCGGCAGGCCTGCGATATCCAGGGCGCTTTTACGGCGCGTCATTTCCCGGGCTTTACGTGCCGCATCACGGGCACGTGCGGCATCAATAATCTTGCCCGCAATTGATTTAGCCGCTTGCGGATTTTCCAGCAGATATTCCGCAAAAGCCTTATTCATGGCCTGCTCAACCGCAGACTTCACTTCACTGGACACCAGTTTTTCTTTGGTTTGTGAAGAAAATTTCGGATCGGGTACTTTTACCGAAACAATCGCGGTCAGACCTTCACGTGCATCATCACCTGATACGTTCACCTTCTCTTTTTTGAGCAGGTTTTCATTTTCCATATAACTGTTGAGGCCACGGGTCAGCGCAGCACGGAAACCGGCTAAATGTGTACCACCATCTTTTTGCGGAATATTGTTGGTGAAGCAGCGGACATTTTCCTGATAAGAATCATTCCATTGCAGGGCTACTTCGACGCCAATGCCATTTTCAGCCATGGTCGTAAAGTGGAAGATATCATTCAGATGGGTCTTGCCTTCATTAATATATTTAACAAATTCAGACAATCCGCCTTCGAAATCAAACACATGCTCTGCATGAATACGCTCGTCACGCAACACAATGCGTACGCCAGCATTTAAAAAAGACAGTTCACGCAAGCGACGTGCCAGAATGTCCACATTAAAAATGGTCTGGCTAAAGGTTTCTGTACTTGGCCAGAAACGCACATGTGTCCCGCTCTTGTCGGTCTCGCCGACCACCGTTAAGGGGAACTGCGGGTTACCGTGACGGTATTCCTGCTGATGAATTTTACCCGCACGCTGGATGGTCAACTCCAGCTTGCTGGACAAAGCATTCACTACCGACACGCCTACACCATGCAAACCGCCGGAAACTTTATAGCTATTGTCATCAAACTTACCACCAGCATGCAGAATGGTCAGAATTACTTCGGCAGCGGACACCCCTTCTTCTGGATGGATATCCGTTGGAATACCACGGCCATTATCAGAAACCGAGACAGATTCATCTTCGTGAATAGTCACGATAATTTCATCACAATGACCGGCCAGTGCTTCATCAATCGAGTTATCGACTACCTCGAACACCATATGATGCAGGCCGGTACCATCGTCTGTATCACCAATGTACATGCCCGGACGCTTACGGACAGCATCTAAACCACGTAGTACCTTGATGCTAGAGGAATCATAAGCCTTTTCAATGGTTTGTTCTGTTTGAGAAGCAGCTTGATCTTCTGAACTCATGGTTTCTCCCTAGTAAAGTATAGGTTTATACAAAGATGGGTAAAATTAAAAAAATTATCGCACAACAACTTCAACTGTATCGTTTTCAACCCGGAATAACTGATACGAAATAGACAGATCATGGAGGTGCTTTTGTACTGATTCATGGTCTAAGGTGGTAATAAAAACTTGACTACCTAGCTGGCTCAATCGTTCAATTAAACGTTGTTGTGCAGTTAAATCTAATTCTGCTGTCACATCATCTAATAATACCACAGTTTCCTTGTTACTAGCATGCAGCATTGCGATTTGCGACAGTTTTAGCGCCATCATCAACAGTTTCTTTTGGCCGCGTGACAGAATCACATCCGCCTCCCCCAAGGGAGTTTTGAGCCGTAAATCGGCACGATGTGGACCATATTCGGTATAGCGCCGTTCACAGTCTTTTTCATGATAATGGGTCAGGTCATTCAGCAGACCAGTTTCACTATGAAAGCCTGGGCTGTATTCCAGACGAATCTCCAGATCAGGCAGTAACTGCCTTAAATCTTCCTGAAAAAAGCCTTTCCACTGTTCCACGATCGTCACCCGCTGCGCATGTAAGATCTCGCCATATTCACTCAGCATCAGGTTCCACGGCTCCAGCTCAGACAGGCTTAAGAAACGCTTGGACTTGAGCAGGCTATTACGCTGCTTCAGGGCCCGGGCATAATATTGCCAGGTATGATAAAACTCTGGTTCCACGTGGAACATCAACCAGTCCAGTAGCTGGCGACGCGGCTTGGCACCATGGTCAATAATGTCAGTACTTTGCGGATCAATCAGTTGCAGCGGGAGCAGTTTGGCCAGCTGGCCTTGGGTTGCCACCGGATCACCATTAACCTTGATCAGCTGTTCACCACTGGCCATTTTCTGCATGCCGATTTTTTCAGTCTCGGACTGGGCAAACACGATTGCATCCTGAGCACCGTACTGGATGTAGTTTTTAGGAATATGGGTACGAAAAGAGCGGCCGCTAGCCAGTAAATGAATGGCTTCCAGTACTGAGGTCTTGCCAGAGCCATTCTGGCCATAAAAAACGTTAAACGGCTGCAATCCGTAGAGAGCAACCGTCTTCAAGTTTCGTACACGCTCAATATGTAAACGCGTAATATGCATCGTGTGGACTTATTTCTTCCAAAAGGTTTAGACGCGCATTGGCATCACGACATAGGTCTGGTCAGTCTGCGATGGGTCCTGAACCAGGACTGACTGGTTGGCCTCAGTCATGGTCATAGTGACATCTTCGCCATCCAATACCCCCAATACTTCAAGCAGATATTGGACATTGAATGACATTTCCATCGGCGCATCTACATATTGAATCGCCAGATCTTCAATCGCTTCATCCTGCTCCGGGTTATTGGCACGTAATTGCAGGGAATCAGCATTAAAGTTCAGGAAGACGCCACGTAATTTTTCATTACTGAGAATGGCAACACGTTGTAAAGACTGCTTGAACACATCATGAGCAATAATGACACGTTTATCACCACCACGCGGAATAACACGGCGATAATCGGGGAATTTACCATCAATCAGTTTCGTCGTGAAACGTACTGTGATATCGCCCTGCTCTTTATCCCGACTTGCTACTGTAATGGTGACATTTAATAATTCACGGCCAATCAGTAGGGATAACTGGTCATCTTCTACACTGAGCAAACGTTGTAATTCAGCCACCGCTTTACGTGGCACAATGGCCTGGATCGGCTGGGTCGTAGTCGCTTGCGCTACAGTCTCACACAGGGCCAGACGGTGGCCATCGGTAGTCACTGCACGCAATTGATTGGCATCAATTTCCAGCAAGGTACCGGTCAGATAGAAACGCACATCCTGTACTGCCATGGCAAAAGCAGTTTTTTCAAACAGGCGTTTCAGTTCACGTTGGGTGACGGTAACTTGGGTACCTTGCGTATTTTCAGTGCTTAAAAGCGGATAATCATCGGCAGGCAAAGTCCCGAGTACAAAACGGCTATTGCCTGATTTTAAAATACAGCGCTGATCATCAGTAATTTGCAGGTCAATTAATGCCGCAGAAGGTAAAGACTTACAGATATCAATCAGTTTGCGTGCCGGAACCGTGGTTTCCCCTGCCTGCAGGCAAGCGCCTTCGGCCAATGGGGTGCTGGCCACCAGCTCTACTTCCAGATCTGAGCCTGTCACCGTCAAGGCTTCAGCAGTGACCTGGATTTTCAGGTTGGACAGAATATTTAAGGTATGGCGACGTTCAACCGCTCCTACGACATGTGATAGAACATTCAGTAAGCTCTCTTTCGCGATTTTTAAACGCACGGTACATTCCTCTAACAACTGAAGATTAAGATAAATTTTGATTTTTTAGCAGTGTACTATGCGGCAAAATAAGCCGCATAGCAAGAACAGAATTTGAGCGTTTCCGGTTAACTTTGCAACAGGCGTTGCAGGTTTTTATAGTCCTCATTAAAGATCGGATCTTGCTCACGCAGACTTTGTACTTTCTCACAGGCATGCATCACGGTACTGTGATCGCGACCGCCAAAAGCCATGCCAATTTCCGGAAAACTGTCACCAGTCAACTCACGTGCCAGGCCCATGGCCAATTGACGTGGACGGGCATAAATCCGGGTACGTTTGGGACCGACCAGCTCCTTTAAAGGAATACGGAAATATTCACTGACGACACGCTGGATATTTTCGGTGCTGATGGTTCTCGCACGAATCGCCAATACATCTTTCAGGGATTCACGGACAACATCCAGGTCAATCGGTGTTCCTTTAAAACGGGAAATGGCCACGACCTTATTCAGTGCACCTTCCAGCTCACGTACATTGGCCACCACCTGTTGGGCAATGAACAGCGCACAGTTACGCGGCAAGTCCACCCCGGTGTTTTCGGCCTTTTTCAGCAAGATTTCAATTCGGGTTTCAATATCGGGCGGTTCCACCCCCACAGACAGACCCCAGGAAAAGCGGGAGACCAGACGCGGATCCAGTTCGGTCAATTCCTTAGGATAACGGTCCGAGGTCAGGATGATCTGCTTGGACTCATCCAGAAGTGCGTTAAAGGTATAGAAGAATTCCACCAGACTGGCTTCCTTACCGGCCAGCAAGTGAATATCATCGACCAGTAGCAGATCCAGTGAGCGGCAATTTTTCTTAAATTCTTCGACTTTCCCCTGCTGCAAAGAGCTGACAAAGTCCCGTACAAAACTTTCTGCGGTCATATACATGACCCGCGCATTCGGCTTGGCCTGTAAAAGTGCATTACCGACTGCCTGCATCAGGTGGGTTTTACCCAAGCCGGTAGGCCCATATAAAAATAAGGGATTATGTTGTGATGCGCCCAACTGGGTTAATACCTTGCGACAAGTTTCAGCGGCCATCTGGTTAGAGCGGCCTTCCACAAACAAAGAAAAGGTAAATAAAGGGTTCAATTGACGCTTGCGGTTATTTTTCGCGGTGTCTTCTTTTTCTCTTTTGGGTTTGACCACCGGCGCAGGCATCGAAGCCAACGCTGCTGTAGTGGTCGCCGGCTGTTCACTGGCAGACAGGATGACACCCGGACGGGAATCCACCAGAATTTCAACTTTACGTACCCGGCCTTCTGACAACTGTTCGGCCAGAATTGAAATCAGCTCCAGATGATGCTCTTGAATGTAACGTGTCCAATAAGGATTCGGAGCATAGAGACGCAAAGTATCATCTAACTCTTCCGCCACTAATGGGCGAATCCACATTGTAAAGACATTTCCAGAGAGCTCTTGTCGCAAGCGATTTAAGCAGTCTGTCCAAAGCATGTGAATCCCCTATTCATTCCATTGTTTATTTAAAAGATGGCCACGGCCAAAGCGGGCCGCCATTCTAACCAAGTTATCCACATCTGTCATGGCTATTTCCGCAGATTTTGTACAAAAACAGTCCAAAATGGATAAATTTAAATTTAAAAGGCTGGTGTGGATAAGTTTATCCGCAAGCTGTGGATAAAATATATCACAAAGTTATCCACAAAGTATAAAATTAATAGAAACAGTTTTACCCACAACCTAAGTTTATGTTTATTTAGAATAAAACTACCTTTTCCACAGAAAAACCCCTCCCTAATAGTAATAAATTTAAATTTATAAATTTGAATTTATATATAAGATTCGACTTTTCTGTGGATAAACATAATTCGGTTAAATTTAAATTCAAAACCACAATCCAAATTTAAACCTGTTACAGTATTGTGGATAACCGTGTTGATATAAATGTTAATAACTTATATTCAAATGAATAACAACAACTTAATTTGTGTATAACTTTTAAGCAAGGGATTTTTTTAATCTATGAGATTCCTCAAAGCGACTTAGCCTTGAGAACTTATTTGAAAAGAAAACCTGTTTTACATTGACAGCTTAAGCAATGAGCACTAAAATCGCGGACCTTCATAGAAAGATCTTTTTGGGAGTTTCGAGATGAAACGTACATTCCAACCATCTGAATTAAAGCGTAAACGCGTTCATGGTTTCCGTGCTCGTATGGCTACTAAAGCTGGTCGTCAAGTATTAGCTCGCCGTCGTGCAAAAGGCCGTCACAGCTTAACTGTTTAATCAGTTAGGCTTTGCCGACTTTGGGTGTTATGACAGCACTTTATGGTTTTGGCACAGAGTTACGATTACGCTGTGCTGCCGATTATAAAGGTGTCTTTGATGGTGCGCTTTTTAAAGTGCATCAACCCCATTTCTTATTTCTTGCAAAACCGTCCGAACAGCCGAACAGCCGTTTGGGTTTAGTTATTGCTAAGAAAAAAGTGCGCCGTGCGCATGAACGAAATCGAGTAAAACGACTCGCTCGCGAAAGTTTTCGCCTGCATCAGCAGCAACTCAGTGATTTGGATATTGTGGTGATGCCCAAAATGGGGATCGATAGCGTACCGAATGCTGAACTGCATCAGCAATTACAATTTGCTTGGCAAAAACTGAACCGTCTTGCCAAAAAGCATACAAAAACAGCTCCCTCCCCACAAAAGTAGAGCGCGCCAATGGTACGTTTACTGCATTGGTTAATCCGTTTCTATCAGATTGCGATTAGTCCTTTACTGGGACCACGCTGTCGCTATATTCCTACCTGTTCACAATATTCTCTGGAAGCAGTCCATCGACATGGTGCTGGACGTGGTGTGTGGTTGGCGACTAAACGTATTTGTCGTTGTCACCCCTGGGGTGGATCAGGATATGATCCTGTGCCTTTGAAAGCGATTCGTTTTATTTCATTTCAGCAAATAGATTCTCAAACGCTTCACGTTGCTGTACCCTTTCGTGATCGTTTAATGAACCAAAATCACTCTAACCACTTGGGGTAATACATATGCAACAATGGGCCAGGATTGCAATTCTAGGAGCCATGTTTGTTGTCGCATATTTGCTCATTTTGGCTTGGCAAAAAGATTATGGAAATGCAGAAACCCAACCGAAGCAGGAAACTGTGGTGGTTTCGCAGGAAGTATCAGCAGATTTGCCAAATAATCAGGTTGCTAGTGCAACCTCTGATGTGCCACAAGCAAATGTACCAGCGCAGCAAGCTACGGATGCTACAGCACCTGTAAGTCAGCAGCTTATTTCAGTACAAACTGACCTTTATCATCTTTGGATCAATCCAAAAGGTGGTGATATTGTTCGTGTTGAATTACTCAATCATGACAAAAACAAAGACAGTGATGAGCCTTTCGTCATGCTGGAAAGCGATGCGAAACGGACTTATGTTGCTCAGTCAGGTCTGATCGGTCTGAATGGGCCGGATAGCAGCCGCAATGGCCGTCCAATGTATGAGCTGGAAAAAACCACTTATACCTTGGCAGATGCCAAAGCCAGCAAAAATAAAGCCGGCGAAACGGTCAAAGTCTTGTCTGTACCGATGGTCTTTAAAACGGCTGATGGTGTAGAAATTATCAAGACCTTTAACTTTATCGAAGGTGAATACCCAGTCGTGGTGAATCACAAGGTGATTAACCGTAGCGGTCAAGCCTGGCAAGGTCAGATGTTTGGTCAGATCAAGCGTGATAATTCAGAAGATCCAGGCAAGTCGGATCAGGGGATTTTCACTCTAGGGACTTTCTTGGGCGGTGCCTGGGGAACACCAGATGAGCAGTATAACAAGTTGAAATTTGACAACTTTACTGAAGAAAAGCTCAGCACTGAAGCCAAGGGTGGTTGGGTTGCAATGGTACAGCACTATTTTGTAAGTGCATGGGTACCGGGTAACTTGAAACTGACCCAAGCCAATGGCGAAGCCTATAGCGCGAAACTTGAATCACGCAAGTCTACTGATGACATGAACATCATCGGTTTTACTTCACCAACTTTCACGGTGCCGGCGGGTACGGTTGCTGAAATTGATGCGACCTTCTATTCCGGTCCAAAAATCCAGTCAGAACTGAAAGACCTGGCTACGGGTCTGAATCAGACTGTAGATTATGGCTGGTTATGGCCAATTGCCAAACTGCTGTTTGTCGGACTTGAATTCTTCCACGGTCTGGTGGGGAACTGGGGCTGGGCGATCATTTTATTAACCATCTTGGTCAAATTGATCCTGTGGCCTTTATCGTCGAAGAGCTATCGCTCCATGGCGAAAATGCGTGTGATTGCACCAGAAATGCAACGTATGAAAGAAGAGTTCGGTGAAGACCGGATGCGCTTCTCTCAGGAAATGATGGCGCTGTACAAGCGTGAGCAGGTCAACCCACTGGCGGGCTGTTTACCGCTGTTACTGCAGATGCCAATTTTCCTGGCTTTGTACTGGGTCCTGATGGAATCTGTGGAACTGCGCCATGCCCCATGGCTGCTCTGGATTCAGGATTTATCTGCGATGGATCCATGGTTCATCCTGCCATTAATCATGGGAACCACAATGTATATTCAGCAAATGCTGAATCCACAGCCTACTGATCCAATGCAGGCGAAAGTGTTTAAAATTATGCCGATCATTTTCACTGTATTCTTGCTGTTCTTCCCGGCAGGTCTGGTTCTGTACTGGATTGTGAACAACCTGATCACGATCTTGCAGCAGTCCTTGATCAATAAAGCCGTGGCCAAAGAGCGTGCCAAACGCGATGAGGCAACGCCAGTCAACTAAGTTGTACTGACGGGCTGAATAAATCCGCTTAAGATGGTAATCTTAGGCGGATTTTTTTTGGCTGTCCTTTTGAGTCCTTGCAGGTGAATTTTATGCTTAACCCAACCACAACGATTGCTGCAATTGCAACTCCCCCAGGGCGTGGCGGTGTGGGGGTAATTCGCCTGTCAGGTCCAAAATCCTATGCGATTGCGCAGGCCTTAACCCAGAAAGACTTACCCAATGCCCGTTTTGCCGGTTTTCGCCAGTTTTATGATGCTGCCGGTGAGGTGATGGATGAGGGACTGGTGCTTTGCTTTCCTAACCCGAGTTCCTTTACCGGTGAGGATGTGGTCGAGTTACAAGGTCATGGCGGTCCGGTGATCCAGAATGCCCTGCTGGGCCGTTTGCTGGAGCTGGGCGCAACAGCTGCCAAAGCCGGTGAATTTTCCATGCGTGCCTTTGAAAATGGCAAACTGGATTTGGTTCAGGCCGAGGCGATTGCAGACCTGATTGATGCCACCTCACAGGCAGCCGCACGTTCTGCGGTACGTTCCTTACAGGGCGCTTTTTCCACCAAAGTCAATGCAGTACTGGAACAGCTGATCCATTTGCGCTTGCATGTGGAAGCGGCGATTGATTTTCCGGAAGAGGAAATTGATTTTCTGGCAGATGGCAAAATTTTAAACTTGCTGGATGGAGTCTCGACTGCCGTGACGCAGGTACAGCAGTCTGCACGTCAGGGACAGTTGCTGCGTGAAGGTCTACAGGTGGTGATTGCCGGCAAGCCCAATGCTGGTAAATCTTCTTTACTGAATGCCTTGGCTGGAATTGAACGTGCCATTGTGACCGATATTGCCGGCACTACGCGCGATGTTCTGCATGAGAAAATTACTTTAAATGGACTACCGATTACTCTGACTGATACCGCCGGTTTACGGGAAACAGGTGATATTGTGGAAAAAGAAGGGATTCGCCGTGCCATTAAAGAGATTGAACAGGCGGATTTACTGCTGCTGGTCTATGACTTGAGCCAAGGTGAAGATCCGCTTCAACTGGCTCAAGAATATTTTGCAGAGTATATCGAACCGAAACGTTTAATCTTGATTGGTAATAAAGCCGACTTAACCGGTACAGAGGCAAAAATCGGAGATTTAAAAGGCTTCCGCCATATTACTGTGTCTGCCAAGCAGGAAACAGGCGTACAGTCGCTGATAGAGGCGATTACAGAGCATGCAGGCTTCCAGCCTGAAGAGGATACCTTTATTGCCCGTACCCGCCATTTAGACGCAATGAAGCGTACCCAGCACTATCTTGCTGAAGCACGTGAGCAACTGGTGGTTTATAACGCAGGTGAACTGGTCGCGGAGTCACTGCGACTGGCACAAAATGCCTTGGGGGAAATTACCGGTGACTTTAGCGCAGATGATTTGCTGGGGAAAATATTTGGGTCATTCTGTATCGGGAAATAATGTCAGCTTTGCCAGGCAATGAAATATTGCGCAGATCAAAACAGCCGAATCAGGCTGTTTTTTTTGTATTGTCTTAAAGCGTATAAGATTTAGATGAGAAAGATGCTCCTCCTAAGCTGGTGCAGGTTTCCTCCATTCTCTACTTTAGTAGCCAGATATTAAAAATATACACCTTCAATAATTTTCTAAAATTCATCCAGTTCCAGTGGAGGAAGATTGGCCTGTTCACCAAGCCCATGATGGTATCAATGAAATTGATTAATTCATTTATTAAACCATTCACTGTCCCTTGAATGGCTACTCCCTATTGTAAAACATTAATACTGGATGGGTCTGCCGCTAATGCAAAACTTGTTTAATAGTAAGAATATTGAATTTTAAGTTTTTGATAAAATTGATAACTTTATTTTCTTGAAGGGATTCACCACAATCCTCTAAAAAATAAATATCCGGTGGAGGGAATATATTTAAACCCTAGGATGAAGAATGTGCAAAAAGTCCGACTGACCTGAATACAGGCACATCAGTGTGATGAAGATAATTCACTGGTACAAAAAACGTATGTTACTGGCCAACATTTTAATGACAGTCATCATGCTATTAGAAGTTCGGTGGCTGGATTTACAATTCTATGGCTTTACTTGCAGAGGGTTGGTTGATGAGTGGGCATTGGGGCTGGCATATTTTGCTTACCGTTGCGCTCGATATGATGCGCAAGATCACCGTTTTAGTTTTGGCAGCTGGAAAATTGAAATTTCGGCTGCTGATCGGAGTGCCGTCTTCTTGCTGGTTGTGGCACTATTTATGGCTTTTCAATCTGTAAATGACTGTTTAAACCGATTGCTATTCAGGATACCAAGGCCATGCCAATGGTGATTTGAGGTTTAGCGAGAGAACCTGGGAAACTGTATGGGATGCAGAAATCGAGCATCCAAGGATGAAGGAAATACGAGAAATGATTGCAGAATTTTTAGTGGGAAAAATTACCGCTTTTGATATGTCCGGGAAATGGGAAAGGCAAATTTTCCTGTAGTTGACTCTAGCCATCAATAACCGTCTCAATGTCGATCAGGCACGGGAGGAGCTGGTGATTGATGCGGAAATTGTACAGATTTCGGTAGAAATCAATTCTCTTTAATGAAACCGATGTTCCACGTGAAACGTGAAACGTGAAACGTGAAACATGAAGTGGGAAATCTGTAGACTTTAGCTAAGAGCCATTGCAAAGGTCAGAATTTTGGCATGGTTTTTAAGTAGAATGAGTTGGAAAAAATTTTAGAGCAATGAGCAAAAATATGATTAAAACAACCTTGGTATTGACCCTGTTCAGTTTGGCTTCAACTTTCACTATGGCAAATGTAGAGACAGTGAAAAAAAACCTCAGCCAACAACATCCAAAACTGAAAATTGAAAATATCCAGCCAACTGAAATGCAGGGTATTTACAGTGGTTCCATGCAGGGTCAGATTGTCTATTTGAATCAGGATGCCCAGCATCTGATTGCAGGCTCAATGTTGCGTATTCAGGATCAGCATAATCTGAGCCGGGACCTGTTGGTCCAGCAAAACAGTATAGACTGGAAAAAATTGCCCTTACAGGATGCTTTAAAAAGTGTAAGAGGGACGGGTAAACGTCAGATTGCGATCTTTTCTGACCCCTATTGCCCGTATTGTAAACAGCTGGAGGTAGAACTGAAAAAGTTGAAAGATGTTACGATTTATACTTTTATTCTGCCGTTAAAGCCGCAGTCGATCCTGCCATCCAAGCAGCTATATTGTGAAAACCATCCTGTGCAAGCTTGGGAAGACTTGATTTTTAAAGGCATCACGCCTAAAAGTAAAAAAAGTTGCGCCAATCCGGTCGAGCGCAATATCCAACTGGCGCAGACGCTGGGCATTCATGGGACACCCGCCATTATTTTTTCCAATGGTTTTAAGGTGATGGGGGCTTATCCGGCCGAGCAGATTGAACAGATTTTTAAGGAATTTACTTTATAAGTTTCTGTAACAGACTCTAGATACAGACCATAAAAAAGCACCAGATTTGGTGCTTTTTTACCTAGTATTGGGCGATATCCGTGTAGATTTACACCGTTTTACGTTTCGTGACCATATTATAAATAAACAGAATAATCACAGCACCGATAATGGACGCAATCAGACCTGCCGCAGAGTCGGCTGAATACAGCCCCAACATACGTCCACCGAAGGTCGCCAGTAAAGAGCCAGCAATACCCAATAAAGTGGTGACGATAAAACCTGCTTTATCATCTCCGGGATGAATTGCCCGCGCAATCAGGCCCGCAACAAAACCAATCACAATAGCAACGATAAGTGTCCACATGAGGAGGCTCCTTATTATCATGTCTTTGTTTTTACATCATGTATTCATCATACTGAGGTAAACAAAAAACAGAAAAAAGTTGAGTCCTGCAACAGGGTGTAGTGTTTTTGTGCCTGTATGGGCTGAATCCTACCGCACAAAAAGTGGCAATCGCCACTTTTGGCAAGCAATCCTAGAGACCGATTTCACCAATAAACGGTAAATGACGGTATTTCTGGTTATAGTCCAGACCGTAGCCGACAATGAATTTATCTTCCACTTCAAAGCCGAGGAACTGGACGTCTAGGTCAATTTCACGACGTGAAGGTTTGCTGACCAGAGTACAAAGCTGGATTGAATTCGGTTCACGTGTTTGCAGGATGTCGAGTACCTTGCTCAGGGTATTACCCGAGTCAATAATGTCTTCCACCACCAGCACATCTTTAGCACGGATTTCGCCATCCAGATCTTTTAAAATTTTCACATCATGTGTTGAAATTGTACCGCCACCGTAGCTGGATACAGTCATAAAATCCAGTTCATGGGGTTTGGAAATCGCGCGACATAAGTCCGCCATGAAAATTACTGAGCCACGTAATAAACCGATGAGCACAAGTTCTTTGTCACTATTGGCATAGTGTGCATCGATTTGAGCACCAAGCTCTTTGACTTTAGCTTGAATTTCTTCAGCGGAAATCATTACGCTCATTTGAACGGTCATGGGTAGATACCTGAAAATTGAAAAATAAAAAAGGTGTTGACTTGCAACACCTGAATATTCACTAATTTTAATACATCCGAACCTGAGATGCACCTGTTTCATCGGCTGTAAATGTAATCAGGTTTTGGTGGAAGCCGTATCCCTTTTTAAGAGTGTTGCACAGCCTACGCTGATCACTGACCAGAGCAGCAGCCTGCGACGGCGCGATTTTCCAGCAGCGGTATCCGCTCTAGGCTTTGACATAGCGGGCTTGTCCATAAATATAGGTCGCTGCAATATTACGGTCATCCCCCAGCATGGTCAGGGCAAAAAATGTATCTTCAATACTTTGCGCCTTGCTTTGGCGTAGTGCTTGAAGCGCAGTGGCATTCAGTTCCAATACCACAAAATCGGCTTCTTTACCGATATTAAAATTGCCCAATCGATCCTCCAGGCTCAGGGCCTTGGCTCCGCCTAAGGTGGCATGATATAAGGCTTCGAAAGCTGGAAGCTGCTCGCCCTGTAGCTGCTGGACCTTATAAGCTTCGTTCAGGCTTTGCAGCTGGTTAAATGAAGTCCCTGCCCCAATGTCGGTCCCTAGTCCGACTTTCACCTCTTTGTCCCACGTCTTTTTCAAGGGAAACAGGCCGCTGCCAAGGAACAGGTTGGAGCTGGGACAGAAGGCAATTGCTGAATCGGTCTGATGCAGACAATCCCATTCGGATTCTTCAAGATGTACACAATGCGCAAATACCGATTTTGACCCGGTCAGGCCATAATGGTGATAGACATCCAGATACCCTTTACGTTCTGGAAACAGGTCTTTGACCCAGGCAATCTCATTGTGATTTTCACTAAGATGGGTGTGAACATAGACATCCGGATATTCTGCTTTCAACTGCCCTGCTTTTTCCAGCTGTTCGGGAGTCGAGGTTGGGGCAAAGCGCGGGGTAATTGCATACAGGTTCCGCCCCTGCCCATGCCACTTTTCAATCAGTTGTTTTGAGTCCCGATAGGCAGTGTCAGGGCTATCGCAGAGCTCGGGAGGAGCATGACGATCCATCAGTACCTTACCGGCAATCAGGCGCATATTCTGTGCCGTAGCAGCTTCAAAGAGCGCATCTACAGATTGCGGATGTACGGTACAGAAAACCAGTGCCGTGGTGGTTCCATTTTTTAATAATTCCTGAACAAAAAAATCAGCAATTTTCTTTGCATAGGCTGGGTTCTGAAACTGGATTTCGGTAGGAAAAGTATAGGTGTTCAGCCATTCCAGCAGCTGTTCGCCATAAGCACCCATCATTTCGGTTTGCGGAAAGTGAATATGGGTATCGATAAAGCCCGGTACAATCAATTGCTCCGGATAATGGCTGACCTCTAACCCGTCTGGCAGATAATGCTGGCCTTCTTCCCAGTGGCCAAACCACCGGATCTGGCCATTTTCACTGATGAGCAAGCCATCTTCTAGATAACGCACCTGATCGTGAATTTCACGTGCTTGGGCAACGGTATTCTGGATGTCGAGGAAGCGACCGCGAACCGCTGTGGTTGCAATATGAGAAGACATGTTAACACCTGTGTTTTTACTTTTTTCAACAGATTGTAACCTACTTCAGATGATTTATAACGTGACCCTGTGGACTGCGTTTATCAAGCTTAAGCCGCAGCTGTGATCAGGTCATCTGAAAATAAAAAAGCCTGCTGATGCAGGCTTTTTTGAGGATTGTTTTTATAGCGTGGTTTCGTTGTATTTCTTGCTGTGACGAATCGACAGGATCGCAGTGATCGTCAAGACAAGCACAATAAAGCTCAGTGAAATCCAGATTGGCATATGGAACACATCCAGCATCAGCATTTTAAAGCCGATAAAGACCAGAATAATCCCGAGGCCATAAGGCAGATAATGCATCTTGGATGCTGCACCCGATAACAGGAAGAACATCGCACGCAGACCCAAAATCGCCATCAGGTTGGCGGTCAGGACAATGAAGGGGTCGGTCGTGACAGCAAAAATTGCCGGAATAGAATCGACCGCAAAGATCACATCCGAGGCTTCGACCAGAAGCAAGACCAGGAATAACGGCGTTGCCCACAGTAAACTATCCTTACGGATAAAAAACTTGTCGCCCTCAAGCTGCGGGGTGATGCGCATATGTTTACGCAGCCATTTCAGAATCGCCATATCTTCAATATTGCTTTCTTCTTCTTCTTCATCCTGACCACGCAGGAATTTAAAGCCGGTATACACCAGGAAAGCACCGAAGATATATAAAATCCATGAGAATTCCTGCACGAACCAGGCGCCAATAAAAATGAAGATGGTTCTGAGGACAATCGCACCGAGTACGCCGTAAAGCAGCAATTTACGCTGCAGCGCGGGTGGAATGGCGAAAGCCGCAAAAATCATCAGCCAGACAAAGACGTTATCAATTGCCAGAGATTTTTCCAGCAGATAACCGGCGAAGTATTCCATGACCTTGGCATTGGCAATTGCCGTACCTGCAGTCTGTTCCAGATACAGCCATAAACCGCCACCAAATAAGGTCGCGACACTGACCCAGGCAATACTCCAGTAGGCCGCAGTCCGGACTTTTACCTCCTGACCTTGTTTTTGTTTGAAGCCTAAAAAATCAATAAACAGCATTACCAGAACGATGCTGAAAAAAGCCAGATACAGCCAGAGCGTACCAATTGTTTCCATGTGAATCCTCCACATCCGACAATTGGCCATAAAAAAACCTTGACCTGTTGTCAGATGAAAAACATCTATACCAACATGATCAAGGTCTTGCCTACATCTTACCTTTACACTTCCCATTAAAAGTGTGGCAGCAAGATGCTCAGATACCGACTTTTTGCAAAGTGTAATGACGATATTCTGACACGTTTTACAAGTTGAACCGCAATTGTTAAACGTTTGGAGGAGGCTACTCCCCTTGTTCTACTCAATTCTATTTTGGATCAACTCCAAAGAGAGTGAAGAATCTCATATTTATTGAAATTACGCAAATTTTATCTGGAGACTGGGGGATGAATAAAATCCGTTTGTCGCACCAAAATAAGCGCCAATAAGAGAGCCAAAACCGCAAGCAGGCCGCCGGCCAGTCCAATATACTCCAGCCCAATGCTTGCACTAACCCAGCCTCCGACTAAGGCACCGCCGCCAATACCGACATTATATAAACCTGAGTAAATGGCCATGGCTACATCGGTGGCATCTGAGGCCAAGTTAAGGGTTTTTGCTTGCAGGGCTAGACTAAAACCAATGATGCTCATGCCCCATAAGAGTGACAGCAGATTCAGTCCCCAGACTGTAGTGGATAAAGGCAATAATAGCAGCATGGACAGCATGATCCCGAAGCTGAAAAATGGAATGGTCATTTTTGGAAATTTGGGAGCATAGCGGCCAAATAGATAAGAGCCTAAAAAGCCTGCACCGCCATATATCAACAATAAAGTCGTGGTCTGTGCCGAGCTGAACTGGGCAACAGTCAGGGAAAAAGGCTCAATATAACTATAAGCGGTAAATTGTGCCGTGATAACTATCACGGTAAGTGCAAAGACAAGCATCAGGCTCGGGCGTCTGGCCAGAATTTTTAAACTGTTTAAAGAACCAGAATTCACACTGGGCAGTAAAGGCAAGGTTTTGGCCAGAATCAGGCAAATGACAGTGGCAGCGATGCCAATCAGGGCAAAACTGTTGCGCCAGCCATAAGCTTCCCCAATCATGCGTCCAAATGGAATACCGAGTACCATCGCCATCGCTGTGCCGGTGGCCAGCAAACCCAGTGCCTGAAATTCTTTACCTTTGGGCGCCACCCGAACCGCAAGCGAGGCGGTAATGGACCAGAACAAAGCATGGGCCACCGCAATACCTATCCGGCTCATGACCAGTATTTCAAAGCTCCAGGCAAAATAAGACAGCACATGACTGAGAATAAAAACCACGAATAATGTGCTGAGCAGCAAGCGCCGTTCAATCTGTTTGGTCAGCAGCATAATCGGTAAAGATAACAGAGCCACGATCCAGGCATAAATGGTCAGCATCAGTCCCACTTGGGTAGGAGACATTGAAAAACTTTGACCAATATCACTGAGCAAGGCGACAGGAATAAATTCGGTGGTGTTAAAAATGAACGCAGCACAGGCTAAAGCAATGACACATACCCATTGGCGGGTAGGATTTGCCGAAATTTCAGAAGATGACATAGGACGTGACGATGAGTATTGAGCTTAAATTTTAGGGGGAACGGGGCCACTTGTTAAGTTGAAAGCCTGAAAAAAATGTTTCTAAGTTCAATTCAGTAAAATCCAGCTGCGCTACTTGCCTGTTTGAAGCTCTGATGATTGACCATGCTTAACTCTTCCCTACTGCCTATCTGGTGATCTGTGAGGGGATAATTGACATATCATCTATGATTGAAATACAGACAATATAGAGCCAGAAGTAGCAGATGCAGTGTGAAGTTTTTATAAAGTCTGTTTTTGTTTCCTATTCACCTTTAGATAATATTGAAATCAGGGATTTTAAAGTATGCTGATAGCGGTTTAATTAAAAAAACGAAGGTAAGCGATGCAGTTTCAACATAGCGATAATGGCCAGCAAGGTGAATTTTTTCATTTGAATGAGGCGGGTCAACCGATTGCCAAAATCAGTTATATTTGGCGAGGAGAACATCAAATTATTGCCAATCATACCTGGGTCGATGAGTGTTTACGCGGTCAAGGGGTAGCGCGACAACTGCTGGATGTATTGGTGGAGTTTGCCCGTAACCGACAACTGAAAATTGTACCGACCTGTTCTTATGTCGAGGTGATATTTAAACGCGAGAAAAGTTTTGAGGATGTCGCCGCCTAAAAACCCTTAAAAATAAAAAAGCCCGCAAAGCGGGCTTTTCAAATCTGTTTATCCGGTTTTTAAGGCATTAATCAATTTCTGATGTAAGCCGCCAAAACCACCGTTGGACATAATCACTACGGCGTCTCCCTCGCCTGCTTCAGTGAGCACAGTTTGGATAATATCCTCCAGGCTACCTACGACTTTGGCTTTGTTGAGTGCAGCCTCGATTACCGGTTGTAAATCCCAGTCCAGACCTTCAGGTTGATACCAGAGGACTTCATCCGCCAAACGGGCTGAATGTGCCAGTCCCTCTTTATGGCTGCCCATACGCATGGTATTTGAACGCGGTTCAATAATCGCCCACAGCTTGCGTTTCCCCAGACTTTTGCGCGCACCCTCTAAAGTGGTTTCAATGGCCGTCGGATGATGAGCAAAGTCATCATAGACTTCAATTCCTTTTACAGTATCCAGTAATTCCATCCGGCGTTTCACGCCGCCAAAATTCGACAAGGCCTGACAGGCGCTGTCAATAGAAACTCCCACATGTTCTGCCGCAGCAATGGCGGCCAAGGCATTCGCCACACTATGCTGTCCGGTCATGTTCCATTTCACTTCACCTTTTACCACGCCATGTTGTAGCACTTTAAAGTGTGAGCCATCTGCGACCAATTGTTCGGCATAGAGTTCTGCAGTGTCATTGGCAGTTAAAGCGGTGCGCACCACTGGAGTCCAGCAGCCCATTTCCAGCACTTCATCAATATGGGTTTCAGTGATAGGTGCAATGATGCGGCCTTCACTGGGAATGGTACGTACCAAATGATGGAATTGTTTTTGGATGGCAGCCAGATCATCGAAAATATCGGCATGGTCAAATTCAAGATTATTTAAAATCACCGTTTTAGGGTGGTAATGCACAAACTTGGAACGCTTGTCGAAGAAGGCGGAATCATATTCATCTGCTTCGACACAGAAATATTTGCCGCCCCCTAAACGTGCACTTTCGCTAAAACCTAAAGGTACGCCGCCAATCAGGAAACCCGGATTTAAACCGGCTTGATCCAGTATCCAGGCCAACATGGTGGTGGTGGTGGTTTTACCGTGTGTCCCGGCAACGCCTAACACATGTTTGCCTTGTAGCACATGATCTGCCAGAAACTGGGGACCTGAAATATATGGCAAGCCTTCATTCAGCATATATTCTACTGCATCAATGCCGCGCTTCATGGCATTGCCGACTATCACCAGATCCGGATGCGGCTGTAAATGGCTACGGTCATAGCCCTGCATCAAGCTGATCCCTGCATTTTCCAGTTGGGTAGACATGGGTGGATAGACATTCGCATCTGAACCCGTCACTTGATGTCCTAAATCGCGGGCCAATAGTGCTAGTGAACCCATAAAGGTGCCACAAATACCCAAAATATGCAGATGCATCTACTTCACTCCATTCTTGCCTGACACATCACGTTGTAGAGGTGCTGTTGCCATGATTTATTCGATTTGCAAGCAACGATAGCAAGGCTTAGACTGAAAAGATAGTCAAAGTTCAAGCATTCCTGTGGGATTTTTTTAATCCGGTTTTAGCGACAAAGTCAGGAAAAATTTCAAGTTTCCCCGCCTACCTTTGGGCTCAATAAACCGTAAAATAAGCTGGATCGTTTTACAGGGTGCGTGCAGATGCTACCAACTCTCTTTCTACTGGTGATTGCCAACTGTTTTATGACTTTGGCCTGGTATGGTCATCTTAAATTTTTGCCGCATGATGCACCACTCTGGCAAGCGATCCTGTTGAGCTGGATCATTGCCCTGTTTGAATATAGCCTGATGATTCCGGCAACCAGATTGCTGGCGCAACAGGGGCTGGCTGTGGGACAAATGAAAATTACTCAGGAAGTCGTGACTCTGCTGGTTTTTGTGCCTTTTATGATTTTTCTGTTCAAGCAGCCTTTTAAGCTGGACTATCTATGGGCAGCGGTATGTCTGTGTGGCTGTATCTATTTTGTATTTCGTAGTGCTTAACTATTAAAACGGTTTTTATGATCTGAATATCAGTCAGTCCATAGTTTACTCAGATTTTCTTATATAGCCTTCCAATAGGAGCTGATAAAGGCTTCAGCCCGAAGTCCTTCTATATGTTAAAAATATTCAAAACTTACCTTTATTTGGTCCGTCTTCAGAGCCTTCGCCCTGCGGCTTGGCCTGATCCAGTTTGTTGCTTTCCGCTCAGTATTGGCTTGAATGCTAAAATCTAAAATCTAAATTTTCTTTATGGCTCTTATTTAGCGTAAAGAAGAAAGCGCCAGGTGCTCTACCCGACTGATCAGGCTGGCGCCTGTTGTAAATAGGGGCGGCGAAATGATTCAGAGCTTAAACAGTCTATTTTTTGCAAGTACTCCATTTAATCCTCTGTATGAATTCATCAAAACCCTGCTCTACAATGACAAAAAAATCAGGATTTATTTTTACAAGCCCTATTTGGCCGGGACTCCCCTGCCCGGCGATTTTCTGTCAGTTATTTTAAATCTGATAAAAACCATCAAAATCGCGTCTTAGTTTGACCGTTAAATTTTATGAAGTTGAAATTTCGGTCTATAATAGTGAGTTCTTATTAAAGCTTGGCTCTCGTCGAGATTTATCTCTCTTAATTATCTCTGGAAACATTGCAATGAATGCGGCCGCTTCACAAGACACTCCTCTCGTTGGAATCATCATGGGTTCTCAGTCAGACTGGGCTACCCTCGAACACACTGCCAATATGTTAAAACAACTTGGCGTCCCATTTGAAGCGGAAGTGGTGTCTGCGCATCGTACCCCAGACCGTTTATTTGAATATGCGGAAGCAGCACGAGAACGCGGTATCCAGGTGATTATTGCAGGTGCGGGTGGTGCAGCACATTTACCAGGTATGTGTGCGGCGAAAACCGATCTGCCGGTGCTCGGCGTACCGGTAAAATCTTCAATTTTAAACGGTGTAGATTCATTGCTTTCTATCGTGCAGATGCCAGCGGGTATTGCGGTAGGGACACTGGCAATTGGTCCTGCCGGTGCAACCAATGCGGCCATTATGGCAGCGCAGATTTTAGGTTTAACCCGTGCTGACATCGCTAAAAATGTCGCAGATTTCCGTGCGGCACAGACTGAAAAAGTCGCAAGCAACAATATTCCAGGTCAAATGTAAGCCAGGCTGAACACGGGACAACACACATGGATAAAACCATCGGTATTTTTGGTGGCGGCCAGCTAGGCCGGATGATGGCGCAAGCAGCCCTGCCACTCAATATTCAATGTACCTTCTTTGAAGCATCTGCCGACTGCCCATCGAAAGCGTTGGGTCGGGTGATTTCAACTCAAGCCGAAAACGCTTTACAGGACTTCATCAACAGTGCAGATGTTTTCAGTCTGGAGTTTGAAAATACTCCCCTGGCAGATGTCGATATACTGGTTCAAAACAAAGACCTGCATCCGCCACGTCAGGCTCTGGCCATTGCACAGAACCGTCTGTCTGAAAAAGCCCTGTTTGATGAGCTGAGCATTCCGGTCGCGCCGTATAAAGCGGTGAATTCACTGGACAGCCTGAAAGCTGCGGTTGCTGAACTCGGTCTGCCAATTGTATTGAAAACGGCTACAGGCGGTTATGATGGCAAAGGCCAGTTTGTATTGCGTAACGCGGAACAAATTGATCAGGCCTGGGCTGAACTTGGCCCTGCGGGTTCTCTGATTGCAGAAAGTTTTGTGACCTTCTCGCGTGAAGTGTCGATTATCGCGGTGCGCGGTCAAAACGGTGAGGTCAAAACCTGGCCACTGGCAGAAAATCATCATCACAATGGCATTCTGTCACACTCGATTGTTCCTGCACCCCACAGTGCCGACTTGCAACCTGTCGCGCAAGACTACATCACTCGCCTGCTGAATCATTTGAATTATGTTGGCGTGTTGACGCTTGAGCTGTTCGTGACAGAGAAAGGCTTATATGCAAACGAGATGGCGCCACGTGTGCATAACTCAGGCCACTGGTCGATTGAAGGTGCAGTCTGCTCGCAATTTGAAAATCATATCCGTGCAGTAGCTGGCTTGCCTTTGGGTTCTACTGAAGTGATACGTCCAACGGTGATGGTAAATATCATTGGACAGCATCCAAAATCTGCAGAAGTACTGGCTTTGGACGGCGCGCATTTGCATCTGTACAACAAGTCAGAACGTGAAGGCCGCAAGATTGGCCATATCACCTTAATGCCCACTGACAGCAGTCAACTGACCGGGTTATGCCGCCAATTGGCGAAAATTTTGCCGAATCCGTTAGCATTGAGCGAAGATATGACCATCTAAACTTTAACTTGCTGATAAAAAAAGCGATCACATCTGTGGTCGCTTTTTTATTTGTCTGCTTTCAGGCATGATTGCGCCTCTTTTCAATCCCCCTGCTATTGCTTGGATTACTTTTTAACTTAATTGCTTATAAACCGAGCAATTGAATAGACCGGCAATGATTAAATTGAACTCTGCTCGGTGTTCATCTTTTGAGATTGTGCTGTGGATAAGTCTAAGTCTAAGGCTGAGGGGAATTTAAAACCGGTCTTGCGCTTTGAATTTAAATTCAAAACAATAAATTTAAAACTGTGCTTTGAATTCAAACCTGGTTTTAAATTCAAAAAAATATGAATTCAAATTTAAATAGCCGTGAATGAATTTAAAGTTCTGAATTTAAAGCAGCCTGATTGCTGTAAAATGAATTTAAAAATAAAAAGTTAGATATTTAAAGACTTAAGAGATACAGGGCTTTGTTTATTAATGTAATTTATCCGCAATATCTTTTGAATTTAAAAATATTTTTAGAAATTCAGTTTTGAATTCAAAGAGTGTTGGGGTTTGAATTTAAAGTTTGCTTGTGGATAAGTGATTTTAAATTTAAAAACTAAAAAATGAATTTAAAAGTGGAGAAAATATGAATTTAAATTTACCTATTGTTGCTTTAAATTTAAAGATGAGCTGTTAAGGTAGAAGTAATAATTCGAAATTTAAATATTCAGGGGTTTTATGCAACGGCTTGCACTTTCGATAGGTTCTCTGCTTTTGGCTGCCTCCCAGGCCCAGGCCGAACTGGTGATTAATGGACAACGTGTCGCGCCGACTGATTTGTCTTCTGCTTCGACAGTTATTTCAAATAATCCAGTAAATTATGCAGCTCAAAATGATTTTCAACGCTGTTTGGCGAATTTGCGCGGCCGGGCGATTGCACAGGGGGTGAGTGGCGCAAGTTATGACCGTTATACGCAACATTTAAGCCCAGATTATTCGGTAATTGAAAAGCTGAATTATCAGCCTGAATTTTCAACCCCAATTTGGGACTATTTATCTGGCTTGGTGGATGAAGAACGAGTTCAGCTCGGCCGGCAAAAGCTACAACAGCATCGTGATGTGCTAAACCGGGTGAGTGCAGTTTATGGTGTACCAGCGGAAACTATTGTAGCGGTCTGGGGAGTAGAAAGTAATTTTGGTGATATTTCCGGGAAATATCCTTTATTGCAGTCTTTGGGCACATTGAGTTGTGAAGGCCGTCGCCAAGGGTATTTCCAGGGTGAATTTTTTACCACCATGAAGCTGTTACAGCGTGGTGATGTGCGCGAAGAGCAGCTTAAGGGGTCTTGGGCGGGTGCTTTTGGTCATACTCAGTTTATGCCATCGACTTATAATGAGCTTGCAGTTGATTTTGATGGTGATGGTCGTCGTGATCTGGTGTCAAGTATTCCCGATGCCTTGGCCTCAACCGCCAACTTTTTAAGCAAGCGGGGCTGGCAGACCGGTCAGCCATGGGGTTTTGAGGTGAAAATTCCGCAAAATATGTCAGTCTCTGGTGAAGGCCGACGTAATAAAAAATCACTTGGCAGTTGGGTAAACCGTGGTCTTGTACGTGCCGATGGTACAGCTTTAGTGCAGGGCAATCTATCGGAGGCTTCACAGGCTGGCCTGTTAGCACCGGCAGGTCCAAATGGTCCGGTATTTTTAGTATTTAAGAATTTTGATGCGATTTATAGTTATAACGCGGCCGAAAGCTATGCACTGGCTATTGCACATTTATCTGATCGTTTACAGGGCAAAGGTGGTCTGCTGACTGCCTGGCCGACAGATGATCCGGGCACTTCACGTATGGAGCGCCGTGAAATTCAGCAATTCCTGTTAAATCGTGGTCATGATATTGGTACAGTCGATGGGTTAATTGGCGATAAAACCCGACAGGCTATTCGTCAGGAGCAAATCCGTTTGGGGCTCAATCCGACAGGACGAGCTGGCCAGCAGATTTTACGTGCCTTCCGGAATGAAAATGCCAAGCTGATGATGCGTTAAGCCAGATCTTCATTTGTGGTTTGGTTTCCCTCTCCTTGCAGGAGACTTGCGAAGCATGCTTCTCTGGGAGAGGGGTTTATAAAACTTTCCCTCATCCTCACCTTCTCCTAAAGGGAGAAGGGGCTTTTAATCCTTATAAATTTAGGTGGATGTAATCGTGCCTAGTACACGATACCCCGTGGCTCCGGTAACAGCAGGTAAATTTCCACTCAGCTGTTTTAT
This sequence comes from Acinetobacter sp. S4400-12, assembly GCF_024129495.1. NCBI lineage: Bacteria > Pseudomonadati > Pseudomonadota > Gammaproteobacteria > Moraxellales > Moraxellaceae > Acinetobacter > Acinetobacter sp. S4400-12. The sequence continues at coordinate 41,545 of NZ_JAMXYB010000021.1, forward strand.
AAAACGCATAGCCAGCCAGGCAAACGCTGTGGCTTCTACCCAGGTCGGACTGAGGCCTAAATCAGCCGTGGTTTGTACACTCCATTCATGTTTGCGCAAGCGCCAGCGTAACTGTTCCAGCAGGTGTGAGTTATAGGCACCGCCACCACAGACATAGACTTCACCAGTCTCCAGTCCCGAGCGGTAAATGGCTTTTTTAATTGCACGTGTGGTCAATTTCATTAGCGTGGCCTGAATATTTTCCGGTGTATCTTCCAGCTCATCGTAGTCCAGGTCACTGCGCCAGTCCAGAATCTGCTCATCCAGCCATTCCAGATTAAAGTCTTCACGTCCGGTGCTTTTGGGCGGTTCTTTAGAAAAATAGTTATGTGACTGTAAACGGTCAAGCAGGCTACGGATCGGGGTGCCATAAGCAGCCCAATTGCCATTTTCATCATAAGGCTGGCCGGTATAACGCTGGCACCAGGCATCCATCAGGATATTGGCGGGGCCGGTATCAAAGCCATATACTTTCTCGGGTTGTCCGGCAGGCAGCATACTGACATTGGCAATCCCGCCCAGATTTAAAATCACCCGGTGAATGGTGTCATGCTGAAAAAGATCCTGATGAAAGGCTGGTACCAGGGGAGCACCCTGACCGCCTGCGGCCAGATCGCGACGACGAAAATCAGAAATCACCGGAATCTGGGTAATTTCAGTAATAATATTTGGATCGCCAATTTGCAGGGTAAAACCATGCTCGGGACGATGGCGAATGGTCTGACCATGCGAACCAATTGCCTTAATCCAGGCTTTGTCCAAATTATTTTTTTCAATCAGGGTGTTAATGCCATGACCAATCATCTGGGCTAACGCCACATCTGCTTTGCCCATCCGGTCAATTTCGTTGTCATCCGGTAAGGTCAGGGCCATCAGCTCATCCCGAAGGTCGGGATCAAATGCTAAAGTAAGGGTGGCATGAAGCTGAAGAGGATCAAAAGAAGCAGCAACAATATCGACACCATCCATGCTTGTGCCGGTCATTACCCCAATATAGATCGCTGTCATGGTTATTCTTAAGCCTGCAATATGCTGAAAAAGTGATAGTATATCGTACAAATTGAATAACTGATGTATTTGGATTTTGTGATGTCAAATTTCCTACCGGCTGAAGAACAACTTGCTCTCATTCAGCGAGGCACCCATGAAATTATTTCTGAAGAAGATCTGCTTAAAAAATTAAAGCAGAATCGTCCTTTAAAAATTAAAGCGGGTTTTGACCCGACTGCGCCCGACCTGCATTTGGGGCATACAGTTCTGATCAATAAGTTAAAAGTGTTTCAGGACCTGGGACATGAGGTGTTTTTCCTGATTGGTGACTATACCGCAATGATTGGCGACCCAAGTGGAAAAAGTGCAACACGTCCGCCACTGTCACGTGAGCAAGTATTAGAAAACGCAAAAACCTATCAGGAACAAGTGTTTAAGATCCTTGATCCAAACAAAACCAAGGTGGTGTTTAACTCTGAGTGGTTTGAGCAAAGAACTGCGGCAGACCTGATTCAACTGGCTTCACAGCAAACTGTGGCACGTATGCTGGAACGTGATGACTTTACCAAGCGTTATAATAGCCACCAGCCAATCGCTATTCATGAGTTTCTGTATCCGCTGGTACAAGGTTATGACTCGATTGCGCTTGAAGCTGATGTAGAAATGGGCGGGACGGATCAAACCTTTAACCTGTTGATGGGGCGTACTTTACAAGGTCGTTATAATCAAGAGCCACAGGTGTGTATTACAGTGCCTATCCTTGAAGGTTTGGACGGTGTCAATAAAATGTCTAAATCTCTGGGCAACTATATTGGTGTATTTGATGCACCAGGTGCCATGTATCAAAAAGTGCTGTCCATGCCGGATGCGCTGATCGAACGTTATTTCGATCTACTGAGCTTTAAAACGATTGAAGAGATTCAGCAGCTGTTAAAAGAAGTGGCTGAAGGCCGTAATCCGCAAGAAGTGAAGAAAATTCTGGCACTTGAGCTGGTAGAGCGTTTCCACGGGGCGGAAGCGGCTGCCAATGCTCATAAAGGTGCGGGCAATTTGATTACGGAAGGTGAGCTGCCTGAAGGTACGCCTGAAATTACTGTTTCTCGTTCTGAATTTGGGGGTGAAATCTTTATTGCTTCCATACTGCGTGCAGCGGGTCTGGTAAAAAATGCGGCTCAAGCCAAAGATGCGGTGGCACGTGGTGCAGTTAAAGTCGACTGGAAAGAGGTAGATGCTTCGTATTCAGTAAAAGAAAATTTGACTTTAATTGTTCAGGCCAGCAAAAAAGCGATTGCCAAAGTGAGTTTTACGGACTGATGCAATTTATAAGTGATTGAAAATAAAAGCAGGCTCCGGTCTGCTTTTTTGTTGTCCGCTATATCTAAAATTCAAATAAGCAAATTCAAAAAAACCTTATAAAAACAAGAATTAAATTTTTCCAAACCGCTTGCGTTTGAATATTTTTGTGTATAAGATTTATTCGTCTAGAGAATTGGTTTACAGCGCATCTAGAGGGTAATGGGACATAAATAACCCCATAACTTGGAAAGCCTCTTGTACAGGGTTCTTTTTAAGCAATTAGCGAATAACAATAACAATGACATACTGGATCGGGTAAAGATTCAATTCAAGGAAGAGGTTTTGGGAGAGATCTCTTCCTTTTTTATTTTCTTAAATCTCATTTCTGAGCTTATATAGAGTGAGCGTGTCTTGAAATCGCCAGCCGTTAATTGACTGGCTGATTGAATGGGTCAAAATACCAAAAATAGCTTTCAACTGGAAAACTCAGAAAAGCAGCATGTTTTTAAGCCTCCCAAAAAACCAAGAGTGCATATCCTGCTGAAGATGTTTTTTTGATGAAAAATATGTTCCGGGGCTAAAATTTTTCTTTACGTAAATTTGTATTAAAGAATAGTTATTCTACTTTTAAAGTGATATTGACTCTATTTTAAGGAATACAGCTGTTTTTTTTATCGCTTCTTTATAACAGTTTTAACTGGGAGAGCATAAAGCGTATCAAGGCAGGATTTATGGACATGGGACATAGGTAGAGAAAGTTTCACTCATTTAACTGAATGAAAAGAGTCATAAAAATTAGATTATAAAAATAAAATCCACACGAGGAAGAATATTTAAGAGTTAGGCAGATTTCTTCTAGAGCACTACAGAAAAAAGCTCTGAATATAAAGCCTCATCAGGAAATTCAAGAGGCAGACTATTTTTAAAGTGAATAGAGAGCTTATTTTTCAAATAAATTAATTTATTTTTGAAGTGATGCTGGAAAACTGCTCACTCAAGGGGGAGATTCCGGATAAAAAGCTGAAGGGCGAGGATTTTTGATCGTAATTAGCTCTAAGTAAATAGGGTGAAAATAAAAACAAAGCTTGTATTAGTGGGTTTATAGGCAAAAAAATGCTTAAAATTTAGATAAAAAACCAATTTTTACACCGTTTTCGTAGAAAAAAGAAACATACGTGAAAAATATATTGAATAGGGGCTTGCAAAGCTTTAGAAATCCTCTAGAATGCA